>JANXYB010000038.1 GCA_025350325.1 Acidobacteriaceae bacterium | reverse complement strand
ATCCTTGCTGCGTATGCACCGCAGCAAGAATTGGGTTGCATATCTCACCAGTCCAACTACGGTCCCGCTGTACAATCCCAACATGAGGCGTACCGGAGCTCTGCATCCAGAGCGGTCCTCGCGCGTCTAAAACTTAGGTGTCCCTATGACCGCATCTCGCGAAAAAATCGAAGCGCGCAAACTTCCCATGATGCCCATTCGGGACATGGTGATCTTTCCCTACATGATGACGCCCTTCGTCGTTGGACGACTGTCAAGCGTGCGCGCATTGGAAGAGGCACTCAACGGCGATCGCAAGATTTTTCTCGCCACGCAGCATGACGCTTCCATCGATGAGCCCAAGGCCAAGGAAATCTTTCAGGTCGGCTGCATTTGCACCATCGTGCAGAGCGTCAAGATGCCAGACGGCAACATCAAAGTACTTGTCGAGGGCGTGGAGCGCGCCAAGTCAATCGAGGTAAACGACCGCGACGGATTTTTCGTCGCCACTGTCCGCACCGGCAAGACCGACTTCGAAATGACGCCGGCTGTCGAGCAACTCATGCAGCGGGTCACCAGCCTCTTTGAGCAATACGTCAAGCTGCAACAATCGCTTAATTACGAGACCATCATCGCGACCGTGCGTATGGATGAACCTGCCAAGCTCTCCGATACCATCGCAGCCAATCTGCAACTCGGCATCGATGAGAAGCAGGAGCTACTCGGCATCTTCGACCCAGCCGCGCGCCTGTCGCGCATCGCCGACGTACTGGACGTTGAGATTGAAAAGCTAGATTTGGACCGTAACATCCAATCGCGCGTCAAGCGGCAGATGGAGCGGGCGCAAAAAGAGTATTACCTCAATGAAAAGATCAAGGCTATTCAAAAAGAATTGGGCCGCGGCGAAAAGAGCGAATTCGACGAGCTGCGCAAGAAGATCGAGTCCGCTGGAATGCCTAAGGATGTGCTGGATAAAGCCGTCCAGGAACTGAAGAAACTCGAGGCCATGCCCCCCATGTCTGCGGAGTCGACCGTCAGCCGCAACTACATCGACTGGCTCCTCGCTGTTCCGTGGAAAAAGCGCTCTAAGGAAACGCGTTCCATCGACTACGCCGAAAAAGTGCTTAACGAAGATCACTACGGCCTGGAAAAAATCAAAGATCGCATTCTCGAATTTCTTGCCGTTCGCCAACTCGTTAAAAATCCTAAAGGCTCGATCCTGTGCTTTGCGGGCCCTCCTGGAGTAGGCAAGACTTCCCTCGGCATGTCGATCGCTAAAGCGACGGGACGCAAATTTGTGCGCCTCTCTTTAGGCGGCGTGCGCGATGAGGCCGAGATACGCGGCCATCGGCGCACTTACATCGGCGCTCTTCCCGGCCAGATCATTCAGCACATGAAGCGCGCGGGCACCAAGAATCCCGTCTTTCTGCTCGACGAGGTCGATAAGATGGCCTCGGATTTCCGTGGCGATCCAGCATCGGCGCTGCTTGAAGTGCTCGATCCGGAACAGAATACGGCGTTTCAGGATCACTACCTCGATGTCGACTATGACTTGTCGCAGGTGCTCTTCGTCGCAACTGCAAACGTGATGCACACGATACCCGCGGCGCTACAGGACCGCATGGAAGTGCTGCGGCTGCAAGGCTACACCGAAAGTGAAAAACTCGAAATCGCGCGCCAGTATCTCGTAAAAAAGCAGCGTACGCAAACCGGTCTCACTGAAAAGAACATCGTCTTCACGGATGAGGCGATTCTAGAGGTCATTCGTTACTACACGCGCGAAGCCGGAGTGCGTAATCTTGAACGCGAAATCGGCAACGTGTGCCGCAAGGTGGCGCGCCGTGTGGTCAAAAAAGGCGCGAAGCACAAAGAAGAAATTACCGCGGCCAGCATCAATGAACATCTGGGCGTGGCGCGCTATCGCGATTCTGAGGTCCACGAGAAAAGCGAAGTGGGCCTGGTGACCGGCCTTGCCTGGACCGAAGTTGGCGGCAGCATTCTCACCACCGAGATTCAAGTGCTTGACGGCAAGGGCAAGCTCACCATCACCGGTCAGCTTGGCGACGTCATGCAAGAGTCTGCGCAGGCAGCGCTAAGCTACATCCGAGGCAAAGCGCAGACGTTAGGGCTGACCCGCGAGTTTTATCGCAACGTGGACCTTCACCTGCACGTGCCTGAAGGCGCAATTCCCAAGGATGGCCCATCGGCCGGTATCACGATCGCCACAGCTCTCGCCAGTGCGCTCGCCAGAATTCCGGTGCGTCGCGACATCGCCATGACTGGCGAAATAACATTGCGCGGCAAAGTGCTCGCTATCGGAGGCCTAAAAGAGAAGCTGCTTGCGGCATTGCGCGCGGGCATCTTTGAAGTCATTCTGCCGCGGGCCAACGAAAAAGATGTTGCCGAGCTACCTGACAACATCAAGAAAGTTATAAAGCTCCACTTCGTCGATCAAATGGATGAGGTGCTTGCCCTCGCACTTGAGAGCCCATTGCCAACCAGTATTACGCCTCCTCCGAACGACGTTCTTTCTTCCGTTCCGTCCGCCGATCTGCCGACGAATATTTCGACGCAACAATAGAGGTGCAAAGTCTTCGGCCAATTCTCGGTCGCAGACGTGCGTGATCACTTTTCGCCCATCCGCTTAACAACCTTCCCGCCGGTGTCACCGCGCTTGGAAAACAAGGCAATCGGCAACCTACTGTATCCTCAAAGAAGAGAGGCCTGTCGCGCCTCACGATTTGATCGGTAGTGTCAATGCCCAGCGCACGCTATACAACACAGTTTTTACTTTCGGCTTTGTCGGCCGCTCAGTTCCCTGTTCCCAGCGTGCCTGAAATTGCGTTCCTGGGTCGTTCCAACGTTGGCAAATCGAGTTTGCTCAACGCGCTTGTGGGCGACAAAGCGGCCAAGGTCTCGCAAACGCCGGGACGCACGCGCGCTATCAATTTCTTCGCATTACTCAATCAGAGTCAGCGGCCTCAGATGGTTTTTGCCGATCTCCCGGGATACGGATACGCCAAGATTTCGAAGTCGATTTCCGCAGGTTGGCCCGAGTTTATCGAGCCTTATCTCGCTTTCCGCGAGCCTCTCCGTCTTTGTGTCTGCCTGGTCGATTCAAATGTGCCCGCGCAGCAGAGTGATCGGCAACTGATCGATTGGCTTCGTCACGCTGGCCGTGATTTCGCCGTAGTCGCGACCAAAATCGATCGTCTCAGCGGCAACGAACGTACGCGCAACTTGCTGGCCCTGAAGAAGGGCCTGGAACTGGACGACATACTGCTGGTGTCCGCCAAAACCGATTACGGCGTCAAAGAACTCTGGGCACGGATCGAAGCTGACGTCCCCACGTCGGCTTAATCGAGGTTTTGGTCAAGGCTGATTAACCACTGCGCCGAAACTATATTCTTCCCACCCGGAATTTTGCCTCACGCAAATGCGCACCAGAACACCAAGTTTGCCATCGTTCGTCCTGCTCCGCACCTTTTCGATAAACCGCGTGGCAAAGTCTTCTTGAGCCTTGATAAGATGCATCCCGTTTGCCATACGACCAAGATAGCGGTGCGCAAGGCGCAGCCAACGTCGTAAAACTTCATCGTCAGGGCCAAGACACTCGAGAGCGATGTCATCGAGTTTCGGTAACCAACGCGCTGGCGCAGAATCAACACTCCAGACAACAAGGGTTCGTCCTGCCCGTTCTTCAATAATCGGGGATTTTTCGCTCGGACGTACTCTGTCTGGCAAAACGCCTCGTTCAAGCATCTCGCGCTCTACCACGTCTGGCGCGAGCCCGATGCAAACCGCAACCGTCTCGTGTTTACGAATTTCGTTTTTCACTATACGCAGCGCTTCGTCGAGCGAGGTTACAAGAAAGTCAGCTACGCCATCGCGGACCGCGTCCTTTTGCGCAATTGCATCAGCCGAGGCCGCGAGAGAAGCAGCGCCGGCTACGTTCCCTGCCACAACTAAGGCACGCCCGCGCTCATCGAGCTCAGCTGCAAAGAGCAGCTTCCCGCCGAGGCCCATGCCATGGGACGAATCAGCGTCGCTCATCAGTTCCAAATAGAGGTTAAACACATCGCAATTGAAGGAGAGTGCCTTCGATGTATCGTGATCAAATTGCAAGGATCCATTTTCTCCACAATCTAAGTTTAATATGCAACCTTAAGGTTGCATTTAATCAAGTGACTGTTCGCGCCAATTTCTTTGCCTGACAAAGAGCACGATTTTCCCGGGCTCTGCTGCTGGGACGGCTATCTTGGCGACATCTTTGGGCTTGCCGCAGCCATTAGACGTCACGATTCCTCTGCTCATAATGTTCGACACGGTGTACCAAAGATCGCCTGGAACGTCCTTCAGCTTTTCAGCGTCGCAGTTGACATAGACTTCCATCGCATTCTGATAGGAGGCGCGAATTGAAACAGAACTGGCGAAATCGGGAACGGTTAAGACCGCGCTGCCATCCTCATTCTGCGTTACCCAGTCGCCATGCACAACCGATTGATGATCGATGCGCACCATGTAGGCCGTAGCAACCATTGGTCGGCCGGTTTTGCTATCCAAAATTCGAATGATGATGGTTTTAGAACCCTGCGCTGTCGCGAAGGTGCAAACCGCGACCATCAACAGTAGAAGGAAACTGGCTCTATACGTCCATCGCACCATGATGCCTCGTGCATTACCAAGTGTTGTAGGGTTGTCCGTCCGAACCCGTATCCTCGGAGCCCGAGTGAACATCGTCGACGCCAGGATCGGTCTGATCGACAGAGTGCAAAGCATCGCTGGTTTCAGTCACCCATGTGTCGCGGGCGCGCGTCATCGGGTCGGTAGGGATTGCCTTGAGATAACCATCCTGCACCAGGTCATCGAGCGACTGCGGCGCCTTCTGCTTGTCCATGGTGTAGGAGTCGATTGCAGAGCGCATCACTTGCAGATCTTCCTTGAGCACTGCTTCGCGGGCGGACTTGAGAGCGCTCTTGAAGCTCGGAACCGCCAGCGTGGCTAGGATTCCGATGATCGTCATTACAACGATCAACTCCAGCAGCGTAAAGCCACCTTCGTGTTTGCGCCTTCGATGCATCGGTCTCATTCCACTCCGTACCATTTGGTTACCAATCAGAATACTTCGTGCCGTCGAGCGCAGTGCCTTGCGACTTTGAGTACACGTCAAACACGCTTTGCCCGCCGTAAGAGTCGGATTTCGGATCATCCTGCATCGAGCGCAATCCCCACTCCGCTTTTCCGGTCATGGGGTCTACAGGAATGCGGCGCAAAAACTTTACCTTCTTGCTTTGGACATCGACGCCATTCACCAGCGTGTCGAGATCAGGCGGATAATTCTGGCTGTCAACCTTGGTTTGAATTGCGCCCTTGTCGGCCGCGTCCTTGTAGTGATCGATCGCATCGCGCATCTCCCACAAATCCCGGTGCAGGTCCCGCTCTCTATCCCGCTTGACTTTGAAGCGCGCGACCGGCACCGCCGCCGAAGCGAGAATCGAGAGGATCGCCACGGTAACGATCAACTCAACCAGCGTCAGGCCGCGCTCCGACGATTTCCGGATTGGACGTTCGCGCTTCATGCCTGCCCCCTTAATGGACCACAATGGTGGTCTGCGAACCCCGCGCTTGAATCGACTTCTGAGCGCTGTTCATGGCACCGGAGCGGGTGATGGTGATGGGACTTTCACCTGCTGTTTTCGCCTGGAAAGTCAGCACGCAAACCACGCCTGCGCCGCTGATTCCGGGCGATCCGGGTGGCCGCGAAGCATTCAGGGTAATCGTTCCGGGGCCTTCGTCTCGATGCGCCATAGCCACAATCTGCCCATCGCGATTTAACAAGTCTCCATCGCCGACATTGACCAGCGACAGTTTTTCGGGATCGTACTGTATCTGCAGCGGAACCGATGAAACGTCGGCGCCACCCGTCAAGACCACTGGAACCTGGAACGTACTACCCGCGATCACTGGCCCAGGCGAATTGAGCGTGATGTTCACCCCCGAGCCTGATGCCGGAGGTTGCACGTTGGCCGCGGCTGCGGCATTACTTGTATCGGCCGAGGCACGCATCTGCGCCAGCGCTGCTGGAGCAGCCGCCTCCGCACTCGTACCAGGAACAGCCCCCGCCGTCGGTCGCGCCGGCATGGGAGGCATCTGAGCAGCAGGATACGTTGTGGCGCCGGCGATATCGTTCGAGACGTGGCGCAACTCAATCGACATACCTGCCCCAGTATCGATAGTGCGCAGGTTGGTCGGCGTCAAATCCTGCGAACGGACCACGTGCGGAATTACCAGGAAAACAATTTCGTCATCCTGAATGATGTGATCTTTTGACCCAAATAGGTAGCGCAAAATTGGAATCTGACTGAGGCCCGGAATGCCGCTCCAGTTTTCCTGGATCTGCCGCTCTTGAATGCCGCCCAAAATGTTGGCTTCGCCCTCGCGCAGGCGGATGACCTGCTCTGCCACGCGCTGGCTGATAATCGGCTCGGTAACGCCGCTGATGGTCACGGAACCGCTCTGCGCCGTGACTTCAATCTTCACCTTGAGCGTCACGTCGCGGTCAAAGTGAACGGTGGGGGTCACCTCGATGTTCACGCCCACATCCTGATATTGGAACTGCGTATTGACCAGCGAGCTGACCAAAGCGGTCGCCGCGCCTGTCTGGTAAGAACCGGTTGCAATCGGAATTCTCGAACCGATCTTCAACGTAGCTTTCTGTTGATCTGCCGCGCGGATGCGTGGATTCTGCAGAATGCGCGTGTTGTTGTCGGTCAACAGTGCATTGGCTGTAGCTGAGCCCACTGAAACCGCAAAGTCCGATGCATTCAAATGGGCAAGCTGATAGAGCGTTGGATTCGTCGAGCTGCTTGTTGAGGGTGTGCACGTTGTGCTGCCGGTGGGGCAGGTCGTCGACGTCGAATTGCTGGTCGCCGGTTGCAGAGTCACTCCGACGCTGCCCGGCCATTGAATGCCCAGGTTGCGCTCCCAGTTCTTGCTTACCTCGAGCACCGCGATGTCAACGACAACTTCGGGCCGTGCCTTGTCGAGATCATTGACCAGTTTCTGCGCCAGCAAAAGCTCATCGGGCGTTGCCCGCATTACGATGGCATTCTGACTCGCCACGCCATACACCTTAGCGTTCGGCAGCACGTTTCTCAACGCTGTTTGCACATCGTTTAAATCGTTCTGCTGCCATGCATTGGTCAGGTAAAACGTCTGTACTGCCTGCTCATCCAACTCCGCACGTTTCGAGCGCGTGTTGGCCGCCACAAAAATCGTATTCTGCGTGATGGGCCGCCAGAATGTTCCTGACATCGTGCCCACGATCCGCAATGCATCCATCAGTGAAACATTGTTTAGATCAACTTGAATGCGCTTGGAAATATAGTCGGGGTCGAACAACACGTTGATGCCAGATGCCTTACCCACCGCTTGGTAAACAACCTTGGAGTCTTCAACCATGTGCAGCGTCAACGGCTCATTCGACATAGGCTTGAGTTGGGCGGGCGAGCCCATCGAGTCGATTTCGCCCTGTCTGCCCGGCGTTGCCGAAGCGCTGTTGATCGCAGGCGGCTGCGCAATATGGCGACTGCGCACTCTGCCAATTTCCTGTTGAGCGGCTTCGTTACTGGGATCGATCTCAGCGGCCCGTAACAGCTCGACGAGCGCGCCTTGCTCGTCACCGGCAGCCAGCAAATTCCGTCCTTTGGTCACATGCAAAGACGAGTCCGTGAGTCGCACTCGGTAATAGGCAGCGCGATAGCGCACGTCGTTTGAAGACATGGAGAAGGCCTTCTGGAAATTCTGATAGGCGGCGTCGTAGTCCTCGCGTGCTTCAGCGGCTTGTCCACGTTTGAAGTAGCTATTCGCCGACTCCGCGCGCAGCGCAGAGCCACTGAGACCGAGAATGGCCAGAATAGCGACAAATCCAAACCAAGACTTGGCGCTCGACAGAACAGATCCGGAGGGAACCAGATCATTAGCGCGGCTTTTCATCGCACTCCCAGGCGTCATCGCCGGTTCGCAGAGCATAGCGAACTCTTTCGGGCTTCCGTGGCGCTTCCCGACGCGATTATTTGACGCGATTCTAGTTAAGATGCTTCCTACCCAACGATGCCTCATTCTAGCAAAGCCCCATTGATTCAGGGCAGGTTACCGTTGCAATGCTACGATGAAAGTTCGAGGTTGTGCCCCGATGGCTCGCCAAACCAGCCACGTTATCGTACCGACTGACCGCCCCGGCCCGCAGAAGCCAGTGCGGCCACGCGACCCCGTCGCTTCCGGAGAAAGAGATGCTGCCCAAAACCGCGCTGCCAGCCACAATTACTTTCTGCTGGAGAAATTCGAGGCAGGCGTAGCTCTGCGCGGGACCGAAGTCAAATCCATCCGCGAAGGAAAAGCCAACCTCAAAGACTCCTACGGCCTTATCAAGGACGGCGAAGCGTTTCTGCTCAACGTGCATATCGGACCGTATTCTCATGGCAACATGGCCAACCACGACGCCCTGCGCACCCGCAAGCTCCTGCTGCACAGAGAAGAGGTTCGTCGGCTACAGTCCAAGACGCAGATCAAAGGCCACACGCTCATCCCCACCCGCCTCTACTTTAGGAAAGGCCGTGTCAAGTGCGAGCTGGCCGTAGCCAAAGGCAAGCAGGATTGGGATAAGCGCGAGACCGAGCGCAGCCGCGAAGCCGACCGCGAAGCCCGCACTGCCATCAACGCCAGCAAACATCGTATGGGCCGCTGACGTGCAGCGCTACTAAACCAGTAAAGAGGACGATTTGAAGCCCGAGTTATCTTTTGCAAATTTGCATGAAATCGACACAGAACTGCTGGCCGTTATGGCCATTGACACCCAAATTGCCGGCGGTTCCGAAGCCATTCCTCAGCCGGTATTACTCACCGCCAGCGAGGCTGTCAATTCCGCCGCAGCAACAATCATGGCGAGTGGCGAATACAAGGCCGCTCCCAATGAGACCCTGCTGATCCACGCGCCGGCTGGCCTGGCTGCCAAGCGCCTGCTGATCGTGGGCCTTGGCAAGCCATCGAAGATCACGGTCCACTCCGTGCGGAATGCCGCCGGAACCGCCGTCCGCTTTACCAAGCCGCGCGGCATTCGCGAACTCACTTTTGCGCTTCCTGAGTTGGCTCAGTCCGGTTCCCTGCTCCCGCCCTGTCCTTGTGTTCGCGCTGCCGTCGAAGGCGCTTTCGTAGGCGACTTCGATGCCGACACATACCGCAGCGACCGCAAAGACCTGAGCGTGCAGTCTTTTACCGTGGCGATCGCGCCCAGTGGAACTGCGACTGAACCCAACCAAAGTCCCACCCAAAACCCCTCGCAAGTCGAGCTGAAAGTTGCCTTTGGTGAGGGCGTCATCATCGGCGAGAG
Source organism: Acidobacteriaceae bacterium (assembly GCA_025350325.1). Lineage (GTDB taxonomy): Bacteria > Acidobacteriota > Terriglobia > Terriglobales > Acidobacteriaceae > Telmatobacter. The sequence goes on along the minus strand of JANXYB010000038.1, from coordinate 38,353 downwards.
CCAGAACTTCGCGCGTTCTCTCGTCAATGAACCCGGCAACAAGCTCACTCCGACAATTCTCGGGCAGCGTGCGGGCCAGATGGCCTCTGAGGTTGGCTTGCGCTGGGAAGTATTTTCGACCGACAAAATTCACGAACTGAAGATGGGGGCTTTCTGGAGCGTCTCTCAGGGTTCCGAGGAACCACCGGCGCTTATCGTGCTTCGATACGATCCGCCCGGCATTCGCGGCGGCCCGCTGCTCGGCCTGGTCGGCAAGGGCATAACGTTTGATACCGGCGGCATTTCCATCAAGCCCTCTGAAAATATGGAAAAAATGAAGTATGACATGGCAGGCGGCGCTGCCATGATCGGCGCGATGCGCGCGATTGCCCTGCTCAAGCCCAAGGTGCGCGTCCTCGGCATCGTGTGCGCGGCTGAAAACATGCCGGACGGCAAAGCGCAAAAGCCCGGCGACGTGCAGACCGCCATGTCGGGCAAGACCATCGAGATTATCAATACCGATGCAGAGGGCCGATTGGTTCTGGCCGACGGACTCACATACGCCAAGTCGCTCGGCGCAACGCATCTCATTGATGCTGGAACGCTTACCGGAGCTTGCGTTGTGGCTTTGGGAACAGCCAACGGCGGCGCTTTCTCAAACAACGATGAGACCTATGAACACTTCAATGCCGCCTTGGCCACTTCGGGGGAGAAATTCTGGCGTCTGCCCCTCGGCGAGGAGTACGCCGAGCAAATCAAGAGCGATATCGGCGACATCAAGAACACCGGCGGTCGCTCGGCCGGCGCCAGCACCGCTGCAGAATTCCTCCGCGTGTTCGCTGAGGAAACGCCTTGGATCCACCTCGACATCGCGGGCATGGCCTGGATCGAGGAGAAGCGCCCCTACATCGCCAAGGGCCCCAGCGGCGTAGCCGTTCGTTCGATCCTGGAGTGGGTGCGCAGATACGAAGCAGCTCTCGTCATCGAATAACGCCATAGCAGATTGCTAATAACTTCAATCGGATTTGCGCGCGCTTCAAGTTCCTGTCTTCGCTGCCGATAAAGTCAGTATCTCGACTCACCAGCGACGCCTGGAGGCGGCAATGCGTGAGCGTCTCAATGCCGGCCAGCCCGCAGTGAGAAAGGAACTTCCACCATGTTTTCACTCCGCAATATTTCCATCGCGCACAAGATTGCCTGGGCATTCGGCACCGTTTGCCTGCTCTGCGTTTTGCTCGGAATTTTCACTCTGATCACCCTGCACGGCGTAGCAATCGAAAACGCAGATATCGCAGCTAACAAATTTCCTATGGTCGTTGATCTCGGCAGAATTCACGCCAGCATCGAAGAGACGCGTCGCTGGGATCTGGGTATCCTCCTGTGCAGCACGCCGGCCTGTACCGCAGCGAATCGCGCCGGTCGTCAAAAAGCCCTGGATGACTATGAAGCCGGAGCGAAGGCCTACGCGCCCCTCATTAACGGTACGACCGACCGAGAGTTCTATGAGAAGTTCACATCGTCTTTCAGCAAGTATAGGGACGTCAGTGACCAGGCCCAAACCTTGTTCACAGGTGGAAAGACGGGCGATGCCCTTGATTTGCTGTCGGCGGATTTGACTCTTGCCTCGATCAGGGACGCCGAGGTAGCAGCAGACGCAGACCTCCAACTCAATACCAGAGAGGGCATGGCAGGAGTCGAGCACGCCGCCACTACTAGCACGCGTGCAACCTGGGTGAACGGTATTGTGATCCTGCTAATCGTCGTGCTCTCAGCCGCAATCGGTACAATATTGACCCGGCTGATTGCACCGCGCATCGCAAAGGGTACCGCCACGCTCGAACGATTTGCCGCCAGAGACCTGACTGCGCACGTCGACGTGACGGGGACTGACGAGATTGAACGACTAGGCGACGCCTTGAATGCTTGCGCCGAATCGATGCGCAGCGTGCTGCGCTCAGTTGCTCAGGGTGCGGAGACGCTCTCTGCCGCAACTACCGAGATGAGTGCGCGCGCCGTGCAAACCTCAGGCAATGCTCACTCCCAGTCGAGCAAGACCAACCAGATCGCCGCAGCCGCGATGGAAATGACTGCCACCATTGGCGAGATCAGTCACAACGCCGAAGCCGCCGCGAATGCCAGCCGCCTCTCTGCTGAAACCGCCAACGAAGGTGGCGCCGTCATGCAGGCTGCGTCGCACACGATGGAGAAGATCGCGGCCGCCACTGGCAGTGTTGCCGAGAAAATGAATTCGCTGGCACGACGCTCTGAGGAAATTGGTAAAGTCGTCAGCGTCATCCAGGAAATCAGTGAGCAAACCAACCTGTTAGCTCTCAATGCAGCTATCGAAGCCGCACGCGCCGGCGAGCATGGACGCGGTTTCGCGGTCGTGGCCGGGGAAGTGCGCCGTCTCGCAGAGCGCACCAAGGGCGCTACCGAGGAGATAGCCGGCACTATTCGCAGCATCCAGGATGAAACCCGCAGCACCCTCCAGGTCATGCAGGACAGCCGCACCGCCGTCGAGACGGGTATGAACGAAACCGCCCGCGCGCGCAAGAGCCTTGAAGCCACCATCGAGTCATCGAAACAGGTTGAAAATCAGATTCACCTCATAGCCACCGCCGCGACCCAGCAGACTGCGGCTTCAAGTGAAATTTCCGAATCCGCCTGCCAGATATCGCAGCTCGCCACCGAGAACGCTCAGGGCGCCGAGGAAGCTGTCGAAGCTCTCAAAAACCTCGCTTCTTTGGCCAGCGACCTCGATGCCATGATTCGCGAGTACAACTTCGAGGAGCATCAACGGCCCGTTGCTTCCTTTCCCGATAGGCGTCCATCAACATTCCGCCAGTCATCCCATCCGCTTCATGCCTGACAACGAATCTGCTGCCGCGTTCGCTTGGCTTGAGTGTGCCTGGCACACAGGCGGGTATCACCCTTTCTACCGCACCAATGGCGATCCTGCGCCCCTGCACCGCTTTATGCCGGAGTCTGGTATATTCGCCGGAGCAGAGGCAGCGTGATGAGACACTTGGCGTCGAATCCATGCGCGGTTTATCCTGCTGAGAACGGGCGGTAAAGGGCAGCGGCCCGTCGCCCTGCGAACCATTCCTATGGAGACACGCGCATGAGTGCCGTCAAATACGACCTCACCGTCATCGGTTCCGGCCCGTCCGGGCAACGCGCCGCCGTGGCTGCCTCCAAGATGAAAAAGCGCGTGGCGGTCATTGAGGCGCGATCCGTGGTGGGCGGAGTCTGCGTAAACACCGGCACAATCCCCTCCAAAACCATGCGCGAAGCGGTGCTGCACCTTTCCGGTTACAACTATCGGTCGGTCTACGGAATGAACTACCGGGTCAAGGAGCGGATCACCATGGCCGATCTGGCCTTCCGGGTCCAGGCCGTCATCAAGACTGAAGTGGATGTTACCGAGGCCCAGCTTTCCCGCAATGGCATTGACGTCGTGCACGGCGTGGCCAGCTTCGTCGACCCTCACAAGGTGCATGTTGAGGGCCCGCAGACCGATACCACCATCGATTCCGATCGCATCATCCTCGCCGTCGGAACCAAGCCCGCCGCCTCCCCTAAAGTGCCCATCAATGGCCGCACCATTATCAACAGCGATCAAGTGCTCGAATTGCCCACCCTGCCCAGAACCCTGATCGTCGTCGGCGGCGGTGTCATCGGTGTCGAATACACATGCATGTTTGCCATCCTCGGCGTGCGCGTCACATTGATTGAGAAGCGCAACAAGCTCCTGGAATTCGCTGATCAGGAAATCGTCGAATCCCTCAGCTATCACCTCCGCGACAGCCGCGTCACTCTTCGCCTTGGTGAAGAAGTCGAAAGCGTTGAAGAGCTGCCCGATGGCACTGTGGTAGCCAACCTGGAAAGCAAGAAGCGCGTTTCCGGCGATGCCCTGCTCTACGCCGTAGGCCGGCAGGGGGCCGTGGACGACCTCAATCTTGCCGCAGCCGGGATCGAAGCTGATAATCGCGGCCGTATCCCGGTAAACGAGCACTACCAGACGAAGGTTGAACACATCTACGCTGTCGGCGACGTGGTAGGCTTTCCCTCCCTGGCCTCCGTATCGATGGAGCAGGGACGCATCGCCGCTGCGCGTGCCTTCAACGATCACGCTACTTCGTCTAACCCAAGCTTTTATCCATACGGCATCTACACCATTCCTGAAATCAGCTTCATCGGCAAAACTGAAGAGCAATTGACCGATGAAGACGTTCCCTATGAAGTCGGTATGGCTTTTTATCGCGAAACCGCTCGCGGACAGATCCGCGGCGACACGACCGGCCGACTCAAACTGATCTTTCATCGCGACACTCGCAAAGTTTTGGGCGTCCACATTATCGGCGAAGGTGCCAGCGAGTTGGTTCACATCGGACAGGCCGTAATGATCCTGGGTGGAACCGTCGACTACTTCGTTGATACCGTCTTCAACTATCCAACCCTGGCCGAATGCTACAAAGCCGCAGCCTTCAATGGCCTCGGCCGGCTGCACCGCTACCAGTCGGAATGACCGCGATGCGCCGCCGCGAGTAGCGCAGGCTTTTAACCATGGAGGGTGCAGTGACTACCGCTATCGGCGTCGTAATGACCGAGAATATTGTGGCTGGCCGGCTTCAAGACCAAAGGCTCACCGGCAAGCCGTTGCGTTATCCCGACGCCACCGAAGAAGTGGACGCGCTCACTGCAGTTCCCGGCAGCGAACTGGTCGAGAAACTAGGCGAGCTGATTGCCACCCTGGCAGACGATGGCGCAGGGGCGGTCGATGCTATCGGGGTTGCCGTGCCGGGCATTATCCGCTCGGGCGTGGTTGAAGACTCACCAAATATTACGCAGATAAAGGGCATGCGACTCGCCGAGGAACTAACGCGGGTGCTTACCGGCAAAGGCATCACCGCTCCTGTTCACATCTCCAATGATGCTGACGCCATCGCTGCCGGTGTCGCGGCGACGCGCGGTCAACTCAACAAGCTGACCCGCGTGTGGACCATCGGCAATGGCATCGGCTATGGTCGCTGGCCTTATGTTGAGGGCGTGTGGGAGGGCGGCCACATTACCGTTACCCTCGATCCGAAAGAGCGCTTCTGCGGGTGCGGCGGCGTAGGCCACCTTGAAGGCATAATGGGCTATCGCGCCATGCGCATGCGCTTCCTCGATCTCGAACCAGAAGAAGTGTTTGCGCACGCCAAACAGGGCGACACTCGCTGCCGGGAATTTGTGCAACTTTGGCATCGCGCTCTAGCCGCTGCAACCGCTTCGTTCATTCACCTCGCCGGACCGGGGCGCTTCTACTTCACCGGACACAACGTGGCCTTTGTCGATTTGAAAGAGCTGCGCAGCCATCTCGAGACCATGGTCAAGATGAGTCCGCTGTTAAGCTACTCCCTCGAAGTATTGCCCAACGACGATGAAACCGCCCTGCTTGGCGCAGGGGTTAGCGCAATCCGCGCACTCGCGTCTTAGGACACATGAACTTGGGGCACAGAACGACCAAGTGTTCAGCCGCTCTAGATATGTCGTGGCATGGACTGTACTGGCCTTCAGCACTCCCGGAGGTAGGTCCGCGAAAACCGGTCGTGCCAGCTCATGTGGTCTTCGTCGAAAATTGCCCACACCAGGCCCAGTCCCATCGGAATAAGCGAAAGCAATAGCGCGCCCATCCTTCCGCGCAATTGTTCAGGCGAGGGAGTCTCGTCGTCGAATGTGCACAGCGAGATTTGTGCGTAGCGCATTCCCGGCGTCATCTTTGCCACCGACAAAAAGAACATCTGGTAGAGGACACCGATCACCAGCACCGCAGCTACGCCGCACACCTCTGCGGATTTCAAGTTCGGCAGATTCTCAAATTTGGAGGCCACCAACACGGCCAGTGCGCACACCATACCTAAGATGAATGCCGCGTCTACCGTCGCCGCCATCATGCGCAAGTGCATAGGCGCCTGGTGCAGCACGGTTGCAGCGGAGCTTTCTGTTTCGTACCGTGTTTCGGCCTCTTGTTGCGGCTCGGCGTCTACTTGGATCGCCGACCACTCTCCCTCGCTCCACGATGGCCGACTCCACAATGATTCAGCTTCTGGAGTGTTTGAATCGGTCGCTGCCCCCGCCGGTTGCGTTGAGACACTACTGGGGTCCACTTCGAAGATACTCAGCTGCCCCTGCGTTTCAGTTGGCGAAGAGAGTTGAGATTCCGACAGTCGCGGGCGCATGCGGTGTGTGGCGACAAGCTGGCGCGGAAAGGCAAGCAGGTTGGCATGAATCGGCTGGGCTGCTTCTACTTCCCCGACCGAGTAGCCGCCGTTAGCGTGTTCTACACTCACGGCATTCTGCACCGAAGTCGTGGCACGCCAATCGTCACGCGCGGCTGCAGGCGATGGCCGCAGTTGCTCTTCTGCCGCGTGGGAAATGGCAGGCGCATCCGGTTCCCAGCCTGTGTCCAGCGGCTTCGCTTCCGCCACGTGCGCTGATTTATTCACACCAGGCTGCCACGTCTGCCAACTTGAATTTTCTGTCGCGACAGTTCCGGATGCATCTAGGTAGCTGTCACGCTCCTCCGCTTCCTTGGCCGCTGTCTGAAAGTTTGCTAGCGCAGTATTTGCCGCGACCTGCGCCTCAAGTGCTACGCGGGTTGCGGCTTCGGCGACGCGCAACGCCGACCGCGCTTCCGCCGCTTGCATTTCGCTGTAGCTGGGAGCCTTTGCATAGCGCGCAGCGACACGGGCAGCTAGTTCTGCTGCGCGGCCGTTGGCGCTATTATCTGTATCTTCAAGCTCGCGCTGTTCCACAACGGACAGGCCTTTACGATTCTTGTGTTCAGCAAGGCGGCGATTTACTTCCTGCTTCCACGGTGGGAGCGGGGTGGGCGAGCTTACCAGTGTGCTCAAAGCTCCAGAGTCCCTTCTAATGCAGTGCCAAGGTCTTCAACCTGGCCATGTTCGTGTCGCATCCGTAAGCGCGCTGCGAACGTTAATCTCGGGGTAGATAATTCGGAGAAGATTTGTTTCACGTGATGATTGCCTATATGCCGTGATCATCCGACCGTCCAAACCGCTCAGACCGCGTCCCGTGCAGAGTGCTTGCGTTTGCTATGCTGACCTTGGTCCCGGATGCATACTCGTAACTTCGTGTTTATCACGGTGCTGGTCCTCTGTCACTGGCAACTTGCAGGGCAGGTGTTGACCAATGCGTTACCCCCTCAACTAGAATCATCCGCTATAACAAGTTCTGCCTCTCCAACACTTGACGCGCAACTACCTGAAGACCCCTCGCAGGAACTGCTCCCCGTCGCAAATCCAGAGCCCGCACCAGCGGCAGGCGTGCCGGTGCAGCTATCCGCAGAGCACCAAGCATGGCAAGGCGATACATGGACAGGAACTGGCGGAGTCGAACTGCACTATCGCGACTACACTCTGCGCGCAGACAAAGTCGTCTATCACCGAAACTCATCGGTACTCGAGGCCGACGGGCACCTGCAGGTCACCGGCGGCCCGGACGACGCATACATTGAAGCCGCGCGCGGCGATGTTCGTCTCAACATGCACACGGCGCGCTTTTACAACGTCAACGGCTCAATGGGAGTGCGAAGAGGCGGTCGCTCCGTGGTCTATTCGACTACCAACCCATTTTTGTTTTCGGGGCGCGTTTTACTTCAAACCGGCGAGGGCAGCTACAAGGTCATTGACGGGACCATGACCAATTGCCGTCTTCCTCGTCCCGACTGGCAGTTGATTTCGCACGCTATCAGCGTCGCCAATGGCCGAGCCTCGGCTTCCAACCTCGTTTTCAAACTTTTTGGCGCGCCCATTTTCTACCTGCCTTACCTGCGCCACCCCGTCGAAGACACCGGGCGTCAGAGCGGGCTTCTCATTCCTGTGGTGAGCAACTCGTCTATCAAAGGATTTATTCTCGGCGAGCAAGTTTACATTGTCCTCAATCGCAGCATGGACATGGTCATCGGATCGGAGTTCTACAGCAAGCGCGGTTTCGCACCCAATGGAGATTTTCGCTACAAAGGATCGGGCCTCAACAATATAACCGTGCGGTGGAATGCGTTGCTTGATCGAGGCATTCAGGCCACCCCGCCAGCTACCGAACTCATCAATCAGGGTGGCGAAGACATCACCGCTACTGGTCGCATCGATCTCTCCCCTGACACGCGGATAGCCGCCAACATTGAGTACCTCTCGAGCTACATCTACAAGCTCGTCTTCAACGATAACTACACGCAGGCCGTCAGTTCCGAGGTGCACAGCTCCCTCTCTATCACCCACATTCACAACAGTCTTGTTCCCTCAGCTTATGCTGAACGACTGCAGACCTTTGCCAGTTCCAACATCGGCGACGAGGCAAGAATCCTTCATCTGCCGAGCCTTCGCTTCGACGCAGTTGACCAGCCACTCGGGCTTTCCCCCTTTTACTGGGGAATTGGTTCTTCCGTTGGCCGCTTGAGCCGTTCCGAGTTCGGCTACCACGCTCGGAATATTGGTCGAGTCGATCTGCATCCGCATCTTTCAATGCCCATCGTCGACGGCGGATGGAGCATCGTGCCCGAAGTGGCGCTTCGCGAGACTCTTTATACCGGCAGCCAGACGCCCGACCTTGCCGGCACCCATGGCGGCACGCCCTTCTTGAATCATCAGCCTCTCAACCGCACCGACCTTGAAGCAGCAATAGATCTGCGTCCACCAGCGATCGAACGGGATTTCTCGCTCCACCATGGGGAAGGTCAGATGCGCCACGTCATCGAGCCTGAATTCACCTATCGCTTTGTTGGAGGCATCGGGTCCGGTGCACGCAACGTTCCTCTCGTCGATCTCACGGACATCGCCACCAACACCAACGAAGTAGGATTCTCGCTCACGCAGCGCTTCTACGTGCGCTCGACCCAGCCTCGCCGATGCAATGAGGAAGAAAACACGCAGCCGGGCATCTGCCCTACTTCCATGCGCGAATGGGCAAGTTGGAAAATTGCGCAAAAATATTTCATCGATCCCAAATTCGGCGGGGCCCTCATTCCTGGCCGTCGCAATGTATTTGACTCCACGCTCGACCTGAGCGGCATCGCCTTCCTCACCGTGCCCCGCAACTTGTCGCCGATTACGTCTCGCCTGCGCTTCGAGGCCATCGAGAATCTTCGCATCGAGTGGGATATGGATTACGATCCTCGAGGTGGCCGTCTCGGCGCCGATAACCTCTACGCCGGCTACAGTTGGGGACGCACCACCCTAGGCCTCGGCCGCTCCCTGCTCAACGCCGTCGATGAGCAAGGCAGCGCGGCCACCACTATTCAGAGCCAGCAACTGCAGCCATTTCTCTCCATCGGCAAGCCCAATGCAGTGGGTTTCAACCTGGCCGCGAACGGGGGGTATGATTTCGTTCATGGAGCCTTGCAATATGCCGGCGTCCAAGCCGTCTACAACTGGAATTGTTGCGGCCTGAGCATCGGCTATCGTCGCTTTGCCTTAGGATCGGTCCGCGATGAGACGCAATACCTCTACAGTTTCACGCTGGCAAATTTTGGCTCTGTGGGTGACATTCGACGGTCGAATACGGTTTTTCACGACCCCAATCTGCCGCCTGCTTACTGACCAGACTTGGCAGTTCAACTCTAATCACTCGCGCAACTTAGCAATCCTCCTCATTAGGGAATGACCGCCAACAAGCCCGCCGCTGACACAGCTCGACCTCAGCTAGGGTATCCTTTCTTGAGAGGTTTACCACTTGTCGCGAATTCGTTTTATGACCGCTCTGCTGGCTCTGGTGATAACCGTTGGCTGCAAGGCGCAGATCTCCCAAGGGCCACAGGACGCTGCGTTGAACCGGCGCATCGAAGTCCTGGTCCGCTCGCAGTTCAATGTTCCGCAGGACTACAGCGTAGTCATCGGCGCGCGCAAGCCTAGCAACATAACCGGGTACGATACACTTCCCGTCGCGCTCTCGCGGGGATCCAAAACGACCCCGGTTGAATTCCTCATCTCCACGGATGGCAAGATGCTTGCACGCCTCGAGAAATTCGACCTCGCCAAAAATCCTGCTTTCTCGATCGATGTTGCCGGACGGCCCATCCGCGGTAATCCCGCTGCAAAAGTAACGGTGATAAACTTCGACGATCTCGAATGCCCTTATTGCGCGCGTATGCATACGTCTCTTTTTCCGGGTACGCTGGATCGATACAAGGATAAGGTCCGGTTCGTGTACAAAGATGATCCTCTAACCGAAATCCACCCCTGGGCTATGCATGCTGCTGTAGACGCAAATTGCCTGGCGGAACAGAGTGGCGATCTTTACTGGACCTACGTCGACTACATCCACTCGCACGGGGAGGAAGTGAGCGGTCAAGATCGCGACGTGCCTAAAAGTTTTGCAGCGCTTGATCGCATCGCGCGACAAGAGGCTACGATCAACAAACTCGATGGGACCAAACTCGATGCCTGCCTCGCCAAGCAAGATGAATCCAAAGTGCGCACATCGGCGAATGAAGCTTCTACCCTCGGTATCGATGGGACGCCGGCCCTGTTCGTTGAGGGAGAACGTATCACCGGCGTCGTTCCAGAACAGCAATTATGGTTAGTTATTGATCGCGCTCTGCGTGCTGCGGGCGTTGAGCCTCCGACAGCCCCTATTCCGTCTACAACGCCCGAACCAACGCCGACTCCTACTGGCAAAGGAAAATAAAGTTTATCGCCGCATTGATCCCTACGGATTCAGCTACAACTTGAGTGGGTCTGCGGTATCGCCGCATTGGTCCGGCGATTTATCCTGTAATGCCGGGGGCCTTTGCCGGCTCCTCAGGAGACTCCAGGTTGCAAGTTCAAGATTTTTTCTTCCACCGCCGAACGGTTCTGTCGCTGGTTCTCTTGAGCAGCCTTTTGTTTGTTCCACTGGCTGCGTGTCACCGCCCTCCCTCGCCCGATGTCATGGCGACAGTAAATGGCAAGGAGATTCTGCGCGCTGACCTGGACAAGGCCTACAAAGCCAAGATTGGCGACAATCCCCAGACGCCGAGTGCGGAACAGGCAAATATCGTTCGTCTCACCGTGCTGCGCGAGATGATCGATGATGAAATTTTGCAGCAGCGCGCAGCGAAGCTAAATCTCTCCGCCTCTGACGAAGACGTGAACGCAAAGCTGACTGAAATCAAGGCTCCGCTAACGCAGGAAGAATTTGATAAGCAGCTTAAACAGCGAAATATGACGCTAGAAGACCTTAAAGTTCAGATTCGCAGAACGCTCACTTCAACCAAATTGATCAACAAGGAAATCGAGTCAAAGATCAATATCACTGACTCGGATATCTCCGGTTTTTACGCCGCACACAAGGCTGACTTCAATGTGATCGAGCCGCAATATCATATGGCGTGGATTGTGGTAACCGGGATGCCAGCGCAGCAAACGGGCAACCTGCAAAACAATAAAGCTACCAGTGAAGCCGAGGCACGCAAAAAAATCCAAAACATCCATAGCCGCCTGGAGACGGGCGAGGATTTTGGTGCTTTGGCAATGAACCTGTCTGAGGATCCCAACACAGCCGCAAGTGGCGGGGATATGGGATTCATTGCAGAATCTGCACTGCAGCAGCGTGATGCAGCGGCGTTCACTGCCATCGGCAAGCTCAAACTGGGACAGATCACGGATGTACTGCCGATATACGGTGGGTCCGGCCCTGCTCGGCGCGCAATCGGTTACGCCATTTACAAGTCGATTGCGCGGGAGCCGGCGGGGCAGCGCGAGTTGAATAATCCAAGCGTGCAGCAAAGCATACGCCAGGAACTACGCGAGAGCCGCGCTCAGATGCTGCGCAGCGCTTATTATGAAATGCTTCGCGACGAAGCCAAGGTGCGCAACTACTTCGCCGAGCAGATCTTGCGCGAAGGCGTTCGGTAAGCCACTCTGGGCCATTAGTTAAACTGCTAGAAGCCTGAACCAGTTATCGAGAGCATTCTTCACGCCTGTGTTCGTAATGCCCTGACTTGAATCGCCAAGCTAGAAAGCCTGATTCGTAGGATGTAACGCAACTCTGTCTGCAACGTTATAAAACGTCCGGCCCAGTCTTGAGGTTCTTGATAGTACAGAATTTTAGCCCGTTCTGCATTTTGCGTTTTGCCAGTGATTTCAAATCCTATCAGCAAACAATTTGGCTTGACCGGTGGGTATCCTGCGACAACTGAACGACCCTTCAACGACTGACACGATGCCTTATTCCATACACCAACTTGTTTAGCCACCAAACGAAACGGCCTCCGCTTGAGGGAGGCCGTTTCTGCATCAGTTCCGGAGCGACTACTTCATGTTTCCGCTCGCATCGATCGTAATACCGCCTGGGCCTTTGTCCTTCTTGGCCTCGTTCGCCTTACGCGTGCCCATGGCTTTCGAACTCCATTCCTTCGCGGCCGCTACGTCGGCCTTGACCGCGTCTAAATTGCCGTAGTCAACGTCTGCCTTACGACGATAAACCAGGTTTATGTAAGACATGGCTTCATCGTAGTTCGCACGATTCGCCATAGCCTGGTTCAAATAGTCAAGGCCTTCCGTGACCAATGGCGTGTTCTGCGCTTTGATCGTCTCCATTACTTTCTTCGGAGCTTTGAGATTACCTTCGCCATCGTCGTTGGTTCCAGCCGGAATCAGGGCTTTCAAGGCATTCTCATGCGCCAGAGTCCAGTCGATCACGCCAATTGTATACGCGGCTTCTGGGTCCTTAGGATCGACATCCAGAACTTTCTTCTGGTACATCTTAGCTTCGTCGAATTTCTTGATGCTGAAATCGATGGCCGCAATCTGCTTCAAGCTATTTACGTCTTTAGGGTCTTTGGCAAGAACTTCCTGAAAGATGCTAATCGCTTGCTGGGCGTTCTTTTGATTGTCTGGAGTGTCCAAGCCGGGAACCACATTCTGCGCCAAAGCCGTCGCCAGGTAGGTCTTCGCCATAGGCAGGCTTGGATCGAGTTCCGTTGCTTTTTGGAAGTATCCGATCGCCTGTTCATAACGGGCGCTCTTATACGCTTCAACACCCTTGTTCAACTGGTCACGGGCTGCAAGGCGGTTGCAGGCGCTCATGGAAAGCACCATGCCGGCCAGAGCTACCGCGAGCGCCGAAATTCGTGCGGGTTGATTCATGTTCGTTTTTTCTCCTTCAGGTCGTGCTTATGCTTCGCGCGCCTGGAATGTGATAAATGCTGGAAGTCGGCAGGATGAAACCGGAACCAGGATGAAAAAGAATTGTACTCCAGTTGCCGACGTCACAAATCGCCGATGAACGAATCGACAATCGAAAACCGACGCGAACGTCTACTGGCACCTGGGCCTCGCGCTTCTAACTTGGAATCTCTTCGCTACAGCCGTAGAGGCCAGATCATGGAGCGGAATTTCACGGTGGTTCCAGTTTCTCGCTCCATTATCCATCCCCGAGTGAACGAGACTTACTGACCCGCCATAATCTTCGGCGTCATCATGCCGATGTGATCCACATTCGCCGCATGGCCGATATCAATCACTTCAGCAATATAGGCAAAATTGAGATCGTCGTCGCCTTTTACAAACATGACGCGCTCCGCGCGGTTGGCAAAAATCTCCGTCAAGCGTGCGAGCAAATCTGTTTTGGCAATATCGGCTTCGTTAATCTTGTAGGCTGGAGCGGCGCCCGGGCGATATAGAACCTGAACCACAATCGTACGGTCGCTCGGTGGTGGTTGTTTGGTCGGATCCTTTGGTGGCTGGGGAACCAGCGCAGAAAGGCCCTTTGGCGTGACCGGCACAATGACCATGAAGATGATCAGCAGCACCAGCAGAATATCGATCATGGGCGTTACATTGATGTCCGAGGAGTAACCGCCCCCTCCGCCCCCAGTGGTCATTGACATGGCTCAAACTCCTCGCTTCATGCAAATCGTTTTGAATGGATTGCGCAACACAATTACTGTCCGCCCATACCAGGTGCTTCGCGCTTGTTAGTCAACAAGCCGACTTCGTCTACACCTGCCGAACGTACAGCATCAATAGCGTCTTCAACGGCGCGAAACTGCGCACGCGCATCGGCGCGAATAAAAATGGTCTTGCCCGGCGTATTCGAAAGCTTGTCCCGAACTGTGTTGCCGAGTTCAGATGTAGCGATTTTGTTTTGTCCCAGAAACACGCCACCGTCCCGAGTGATTGCTACGACGATAGCGTCTTCTTTGTCCGCGTCCGGCATGGGCGTGGGATTATCCACCTTGGCCATGTCGACTGAGACTTTGTTTTGCAGCATAGGAGTGATGACCATGAAAATGATAAGCAAAACCAGCATCACGTCCACCATGGGCGTCACGTTGATGTTGGAATTGACGTTGCTGGCTTCATTGCGAACTGCGATTGCCATTGTTAGGACTCCGCCCTATGAATTTATGTTCCGGAAGACGCCCGGCGTAATCAACATGCCACGTGGCCGGCACCATTCTCGAAAGTCCGGACAGGAAGGCCTTCGCCGCCCTGTCCGTTAAAGCTCCTCGCTCGAACCGGCTGCCGCCTCGCCTTAGTGCTTGTGGCTCTGCTTGATAAAGTAGTCGATCAGTTCGCTCGAAGAGTTATCCATCTCTACGTCAAACGCTTCGACGCGTCCGGTGAAATAGTTGAAGGTCATCACAGCAGGGATAGCCACGAGCAACCCGAATGCGGTGGTCACCAAGGCTTCCGAGATACCGCCGGCAACTGCGCCGATACCCGAGGTCTTCTGGGTAGCGATCTGCTGGAAAGCGTGCAGAATACCAATTACGGTCCCGAGCAGGCCGACGAACGGAGCCGTCGCGCCGATTGTTGCCAGAACCGATAAGCCCCTCTTCAACTTGGCGTGAACAATGGCCTCCGCCCTTTCCAAGGCGCGACCCGAGCTCTCGATGTTGTCTTCTGTGGCTGCACCGCCGGAGGCGCGAAACTCCTGTAGTCCGGCCGTCACAACCTCAGCGAGGTGAGACTTCTTGCTGCGGTCCGCGATCTTGATCGCTTCCTCAAGCTTGCTGTCCTTGAGAGCTCCCGCAACCTTGGGAGCAAACTCACGAGACTGCTTGCGCGCGGCAGAAAAGTACAGGTAACGGTCGATCATCACGGCCAGAGACCAGATCGACTCGATGAATAGGACGATGGCAATGGCGCGAACCGCCCATCCCATGTGCTGCCATAGATCCAGAGGACTGAAGCCGACCGCCTGTTCTTCTTGGAAAAAGGCCAGATTGTTGACCGTGTGCGATGCGAAATGTGCGAGCTGAGCGAGAATCACTGAATCGTTCCTCCTAAGGAGTTTTTTTGAATTACGTCCAATTTACGGTTGCTTGGAATGCGGCTCCAAATGAATTCGCATTCAGGTCAAAAAGTTATGCACCTTCCTGAAATCAGGAAGGTGCCTGAAAGTTTTATCCACCCAGGGTGAAGATTACATTCACCGTGGTTTCAACTTCAACTGGCTCGTTATTTAACAGATACGGCTTGTAGCGCCATGACCTTACTGCATCGAGGGCTGCCTGCTGCAACATCGCCGGGCCGCTTACAACCTTGAGGCCTTCGATCGTTCCAGATTTCGAGATCGTCGCCTGAATTACCACCGTGCCTGATACGCGCGCCGCTTTGGCGATGGGCGGATAGGTCGGAGGAGTTTTCTGCAGCAACATGCCAACAGCTACGCCTGCCGAGATGTTGACCTTCTTTGGCGTAGCAGCTTGAACCTTAGGACCGGCGCCGCTCCCGAATACGCTACCTAATACGCCGCTCGTGCTTCCGCCGAGGCCTTCAGCACCGGCCACGCCGAATGACTGTGGCGGCGCTTCTCGCTCGGCAACCATCTTGATGTCGTGGGGAATACGTGTAGGGGCGGTTAGCTGGTTGTTCATCATCTCCGACTGGACGTGAACCACATGCACGATTTCCTGTGGCGGGGGCGGAGGCGGAGGCGGAGGTGGCGGAGGGGGCGCAACCAGCAAAGTCTGCATCGCAGCCTTGGGCAGCGCCTCAGGATAAATTAGCGGAATCAGGATCATGATCAGAAGAATGGAGCCGTTGGTGATGAGAGTCACCATCATCCAATACTTGCTCTTGCTCTTGATCCTGTTGCTAGACTCAAATGTGGAATCTTCAAACATAGCCAGCCTCGAATCGGGGGTGTCGGTTATCTCTACTTAGACACCGCGGTCACCGATAATGTTCCCGGGGATCTAAACGCCCTAAAAAAGCGTGCTTCACCTATATCAGAAGTGAGTCCCCACATGCAAAGAGTGCCGCAGAAATCGCTTCGACGTTACACTCTTGACCGTTTCGCAGCAGGCAACGCTACTACCTTGTCGCCTTGCGCGCGCCATTGCTGGTATGCCACCAGCATGGGCGCGGCTACCGCAATCGATGAATACGTTCCAATCAAAATACCCACCACCAGCGCAAATGAAAATCCCCGCAACACCGGCCCGCCAAATATAAACAGGGAGAGCACGGTCAGGAACGTCAGGCCCGATGTTAAGACCGTCCGGCTCAGCGTCTGATTGATGCTGCGATTGACTACGTCGGGCAGCGACTCGCGGCGGCTCAGGCGCAGGTTTTCTCGGATACGGTCGAACACAACGATCGTGTCGTTCATCGAGTAGCCAACCAGCGTGAGGATAGCCGCAATCACTGTTAGGCTGATTTCCAAACCGCTGAAACCAAATGAGTCCAGCAGGGCAAATGCGCCTACCGTAATCAACGTGTCGTGGAAGCACGCTACCACCGCCGCGATGCCGTAGATCAACTGAAAACGGAACCAAAGATAGATCAGCATCCCGAGCAGCGAATAGAGTGTGGCCAGGGCCGCCTGCTTCTCGAGTTGCTTGCCTACGGTCGGCCCGACAACCTGAACGTTTCTCACCGTGAAGGGGTTGTTATAGTGCGCCTGCAACGCGTCCACAATATCCTTGCGGCCGCTGTCGAGCGACGTTTCGTCGTGCTGCTCGGGCAGGCTGATGAGCATCTCGTTGGTGCCTACACCAAAGCTGCGAATCGTCGCATCCTTGATTCCCGCCGCTTCGGTAGCCTGACGAATCTTGCCTGCGTCCGGCGTCTGCACGAATTGCAAACGCACTTCAGTGCCGCCGCGAAAATCCACGCCCAACGGAACCGGGCTGCCGATACGCGCCCAATGCGCAGCCATCGACAGTATGCCGGCCACGCTGAAAATTAATGAGAAGCCCAGGAAATACCACTTCTTCCCCAACCAGTCCACATTTACGCTGCGAAAAAGTTCCACTGTTTCTGCCTTCCTGCACCGGAGCTCAAAGGCTCCGGCATTCGATGTTCGCTGTCGCTGCCCTTCAAGGCGCTTACAGTCCCTAGATTGAAACCAATTCGCCTGGCTTAAGCTTGTTCACATGCGCATCGAAAATGACCCTCGATACATACACCGCCGTAAACAGGTTTGCGGCCAGACCGAAGGTCAACGTGACTGCAAATCCCTTTACCGGTCCGCTGCCAAAGAGGAAAAGAATTGCTGCCGAAACGATGGTGGTAACGTGGGTATCGACGATGGTCACCCAGGCGTGCGCAAAGCCCTGATCGACTGCAGCCGAAGGGGCCTTCCCTGCCCTGACCTCTTCTCGAATGCGCTCAAAGATCAGCACGTTTGAATCGACGCCCATACCGATTGTCAGAATCACACCGGCGATTCCCGGCAAAGTCAGTGTGGAACCGGTGAAGCCCATAAATCCAAGCAGTATCACAAGATTTAAAAACAAGGCCAGATCTGCATTGATGCCTGAGCCGCGATAGTAGATGAGCATGAAGACCATCACCACCAGCACCCCGACAACTGCTGCAGTCACGCCCTGCTTGATTGAATCCGCACCCAGGGAGGCACCTACTGTGCGGTCCTCGAGATAGTTCAGCGACGCGGGCAAAGCGCCCGTACGCAGCATCTTTGACAGCGTCTCGACTTCATTCTCAGAGAAGCTGCCCTCGATCTCGCCCGAATCGCGGATAGCGCTCTTGATATTGGCTACTTCGCGAACCCTGCCGCCAAGCACCACCGCCATGCTCTTGCCGACGTTGGCGCTGGTGTACTCGTAAAACTTGTCGCCGGCATCGTTGGTCAGCGTAAACCGCACATTGCGCCGGCCGTTCTGATCCGTGCCTGGATCGGCGGAGCGAAATTCGCTTCCGGCGACCACTGAAACGCGTTGCAGCACAAAAACGCTGTCAGCATCTGAGCCGCTCGCCAACGCTCCTGAGCCGTGAACCATCTCCTGATCGCCAGGAAGCGTGCCGCCCACGCTTGCCAGTGCGGCCTGTTCGTCCTGAAACGGTCCGCCGACCACAGCGTGGATCTCGAGGCGCGATGTGTCCTGGATAAGGGACTTTACGCGATCGAGGTCCGAAATGCCCGGCAGCTCCACCAGGATCTGATTGTCGCCCAGGCCATAAGCCTGAATCACCGGTTCGCTCACACCCAGCGTGTCTACGCGGTCGCGAATGGTTTCGATGGCCTGCTGAACGGTTTTCTCGTCGAGTGCCTTCACGATGTTCGGCTTCATGGTAACCGTGAAGCTGTTGTCCGATCCGCCTCCTGACACGTCGTACTCATTGGAGTACTTGGTATCGAGTGTCGAGTGCACGGCTGAGGATTTGCTGGGATCGGTTCCTTCGACCTTGATCACGTCTGGCCGCGCCGGATCAGGCTTGTACACCTGCGAAAACGATAGCTTGGCCGTCTTCAGTTCGCCCTGAATACGCGCTACCGTATTATCGGTTTCTGCATTGACCGCTTCCGCAACCACAACCTGCAAAATCAGGTGGACGCCGCCGCGAAGGTCCAGTCCAAGGTGAATGCGTTTGGTCAAGGAATCAGTCAGGGCCTTGCCGGTGAAGCCGGACGGCACCCCGATGATGCCATAGATGAAGACCACCAGAAACGCGATAATGAGAGCAATTTTTTGGTTCAGTTTCTTATTCATTGTTCCAATTCTCTAGGTCAAAGCGCTGTCGCTTATTGAATTTCCGTTCAATCACTAATTGTGTTGCCATCCACTCAACCGGTGCGACTTTTCCGTTTTCTGCGGACGAACAAGACTAAAGCGGACCCTCGACTGAAGTCAGTCAAAAACTTGGCCGCCGGCCCTCTCAGGAAGCGGATGCGCCTTCCTGGGTCACGGAGGCAATCGCTGTCTTTACCACTTCCATCTTTATGCCATCGGGTGCCACTCGAATGATGATGACGTCTTCTTTGATGGAAAGGATGATGCCGCGAATGCCACCGGAAGTCGTCACCCGGTCCCCGGCCTTGATGCTGCCCAGCATCTCTTGCCACTGCTTCTGCCGCTTCTGCTGAGGTTTGATCATGACCAGGTACAACACTGGAATCAACAACAAAGGTAGAAGCATCGGAATACTGCTTCCACCCCCGGCGGCCGCTGCCACCCATAATGCGAAACTCGTCGTCACAGTCATCCTTTGCTCGCCTTTCGCCGCAACAATCTGCCGCCGTGCAAGGCTCAGGCACACTTGTCTACGTACCGGGGCGCCTGAAAAAAGTTTTGTCTCCGGGGAACGGTCCGGCTTCTTTAAGCGTCCGGCTCAGGCTCTGGAAGAAGGGCCCGCGTGCTTCGCCGGCAAACTGGACTATAACCCATTGCCCGCACGCAAACATGTGACCCAGCTTACCGTCTGCTTCCTGTTCGACACGGTCTCCTCGACGAAATCCTGACCGGAAAGGCACACTGCATTTCACAGCGCACACTCCAGCCGTATTCAAAAGAAGGCCTAGAACGATAAGAAATGCGCAGCCGGGAGCGTGTCAAGGCGCGAACGACCAAAGATAGGCCAGCGCATCTGTCGGTCTGGGCGATGAACAGTTTTCATTGACCCTCTGGTAGATCCCCGCTCCCTCATTCTGGACACCAATAGCACAGCTCCGTCTGCGCGCAACTGACACATAGACGCACTCCCCCTACATCTTCGTACCGCCCGAAATTCACGCCTTCCCCGCAGCGCGCGCAGACGATGCGTTCGGACTTGTAGCCCGGCAACTCCGACGGTTCGACTTGCACTTTAACCTTGTATTCGCGGAATAGCTGCGCGTCCGACAATTCTCGATATGCCTGCATCTGCTGCTGGCTCTTGTTCTCGATGTGCGGATAGAGATCGCGCGCCAGATCGCGGGAATTCTCAAGCGCCACAACTCGTACCCCATGCCCCGACGCCAGATCGACAAACGTGGCCGCCATCTTGCCCCAGTCGCGAAACTTCAACGTCCTCTTGCCCAGGCGGCAGCCCGTAACCATGCCGATGGCGTCGGTGGCGCAGCGATCTATTTCGACAAACGTCACCAGGCGTTTGCGATCCGCCCCACGGGGGTCGGCAATGCCGAGCCGCTCCAGCCCCAGCAATGCCATGCGCACGCCGAGAATCTGTCCTGCGCACAGATGCCCATGCACAGTCTCCGCCTTGATTAGTAACTCGTCTATCGTTTCCATGCATGACCTCGCCAAGTCGCTCTTGTGAGCGTATCGCAATCGGCGAGGGCGTGGGCAATGCGACGCGCAATTGAAAGCTTGCCGGGTTGTTGGCGAATCGGATGCGCGCTATGTCATTCTGGCCATAATCGCACGAGCGCATTTGTTCTATTGCAACGGCACCTTAATTTGTTTTCGCCGCGTCCGGCACGACTGCCTCGTCGCCCGTCTCCTCGACCAGCACCGCCGATCCGGCGATGACGTCGAAGCTGACGGCATCTTTTCCCGTTGGATAAAATGTCGCCCGCAGCGGCTCGCGCTGCCACTCGGGCGGCCCACACACAGGCTGTTGACGAGTCTCCAGATCGATGCCTTCGAGTTTTTTTGCGAGCACCGGTTTGCGAACAGTTAGTTGCGCAACCACGGCATAGAGGCTTTTGCCGCTGGCCGTTATGCCGCAATACGCCCCATAGTCGCGAAACCAGCTCACCTGGCTCACACCCGGGTCATAGTCCGGTAACTTAAGCGCGAGCACATGACCCGTGACGCGATCGACCATCAGCCATGGGCCCCGCTGCCACACCCAATGCTTGTCAGTCTGCTTTTCTCCGGGCAAGGAGTCGTTGAGCCGCAGCGCTCGCCGCACGACCATGCTGCGATCTGTCACGTCGTGTGCGTCACCGGCCGTCCACTCCTTCACCTGCCCATCGACGATCAGGGGGCGAATCTTGAGCGCGCTCTCACCCGTAGCCGCACCTGCCGGGTCGCCAAGCTTCGAATATGGAACGCGCTTGACCGCGCCCAACCCAACGACGTGCACTTTACGCGGATTCGCCTGAACCGCTGGCACGCCCGTAATCAGAGCAGCTACCACCAAAGCTATTTCGCCAAACTTGCTGGCCCCTTGCATATTTGCTTGCTCCTAACCCTGCGCCGCCTCCACTGCTCGCGCGACGCGAAACGCCGTGCTCTCATTCAAATGCGCAGCCAGCACCTGCATCCCGACCGGCAACCCGGCCTTGGTGACGCCGCACGGCACCGTCACGCCGCAGATTCCCGCCAGACTTGCAGTCACCGTATAGATATCTGCGAGATACATGGCCAGCGGATCGCCAGATTTTTCGCCCAGCTTGAACGCCGGCGTCGGCGCGGTCGGCGTCACAATCGCATCCACCTTAGCGAAGGCGCGCAAGAACTCCTCGGCCAGCAGCCGCCGTACTTGTTGTGCCTTGAGGTAGTAGGCATCGTAGTAGCCCGCGCTCAGTGCATACGTCCCCAGCAGAATGCGCCGCTTTACCTCTGCGCCGAATCCCTCATCGCGTGAATGGCTGTACATCGCAGAAAGCGTGTCTGAAGCCGGCGAACGATAGCCGTAGCGAACGCCATCAAAGCGCGCCAGATTGGCACTCGCCTCCGCCGTGGCCACCAAATAATAGGTGGGAATGGCGTAGCGGGTGTGCGGCAGCGAGACCGGTTTCACCGTGCAACCGGCCGTCTCCAATGCTTGAATACCGCCCTCGATACAAGCGCGTACTTCCGGGTCCAGTCCCTCTCCGAAGTACTCTGCAGGGACGCCGATGCGCAGCCCCTCCGCCGGCTTATCGCTCTCAGTTGCATAGTCCGGCACCGGGGCCGGCGAGCTTGTCGCGTCTTTTGGATCGTGGCCCGCGATTACGCCCAGCATCGTGGCAGCATCGCGCACATTCGCCGCAAACGGCCCGACACGATCGAGCGAAGACGCAAACGCAATCAATCCGTAGCGCGATACGCGCCCATACGTAGGCAACACGCCCACGACGCCGCAGAAGCTGGCTGGTTGTCGAATCGATCCGCCGGTGTCGGAGCCGAGCGTCGCCACTGCCATGTTGGCTGCAACCGCCGCCGCTGAACCGCCGCTTGATCCGCCCGGCACCCGCTCTGTATCTACTGGATTGCGCACCGGCCCATAGGCTGAATTCTCGTTCGATGAGCCCATGGCAAACTCGTCGCAGTTAATCTTGCCCAATAACACCGCACCCGCCGCATCGAGTTTGCGCACCGCAGTAGCGTCGTAAGGCGGCCGATATCCTTTGAGAATTTTCGAGCCGGCGGTTGTCGGCGCTCCCTGCATCACCAGTACATCTTTTATGCCAACAGGAATGCCCGCCAGCGGTCCCAATGGATCGCCCTTAGCCGCAGCCGTGTCGACCCGCGTGGCCTGCTCCATCGCGCGCTCTTGGGTGAGGCTGAGATACACGTTAAGTCGCGGATTCGCCTGATCAATGCGGTCGTAGTAGCTGGCCGCAAGATCGGCCGCTTTCACACTGCCCCTTGAGATGCCGGCGCGCAAATCGGCTAAGGTTTTGGGCTTCTCAACGTAGCTCTGGGCTATTTTGGTTTCGCTGGGCAATCGCGTTTCCTTTGCTTTCCTTTATTTGCTGGATACTCAAATTCGGCCGCGTATGCCGGCTTCGCGCAGCCTGACGCAGTGCCTATCGCTCGATCACTTTGGGCACTTTGAAGAAGACCCGATCGGTCTCGGGAGCGGCGGACATCACCGCGGCGCGATCAAGCGACGGCAAAACTACGTCTGGTCGCAAAGAGGCTGCACCGCCTGCGCCTTCCAGTTCACTCATTTGCGCTAGTGGCGTCACCCCGGTCGTATCTAGCTCGCTGAGCTGCGCCACATGATCGAGAATTGCGTTCAAATCGTGCAGCATGCCTTGCGCTTCCTGCGGCGTAAGTTCAAGGTGCGCCAACTCGGCCACGCGATGCACATCGTCCGGATTAACTTTCGCTGTCATTCTTCAATCCCCGTCTGGCACGTCGAATTTCGCTTGAATTTACGGCTTTAGAAGCCTCGCTTGGCCGAAACCTTGCAGTAAAGTATAGCCCGTCGTACTTTGCCTCTTCTACCAGTTTGACGCCGCGAGAAAATGAATTGAAAGCCTTTCTGCCGCCGTTTCTGCCGCTATGACAGTTTCGGAATCGATGTAGACCAAGACCACGCACTCACGTGACTTTCAATCAAGAAAGGCCACCCTCGGCCAAGTCAAAAAGCTCTACATATTCCGAAACCGCCTTAATCCACAGTCATTGACAAAGTAAGCTTGTGCGATACGCCACTTGCGGTGATCGTCACAGGAATCGAATACGTTCCCGCTGGCGTATTGCTAGCCCCGGGTGGAGGCGTGCTGCTGCCCGACCCACCGCCCGCACCGGCGCAACTCGTCATCCCGCCCAAAATCATTGCTATCACCACCATCAGTAAAGCGCGCCTTCGCTTACGCCGGAGCAGCGGCAGCAGCACCAGCCCACAAGCTAACGGAGCGATGCGCCACCCTGCTACCCGACTTAATCGCGCGGACGTTGCAGTCTGCCCTGTCGCGATCTGCACCGTTACATTACTGGTTAAGTTCGCTGCCACCGCAACGGTGCTTGGGTTGAACGAGCAAATGGCATGTGCCGGCAGCGTGCCGCATTGCAATGTGAATGTTGCCGCCGAGCCGCCCAGGGGAGCCAGTGCCACGACATAGAGCGCTGTCTGGCCACTCGTAACTGTCTGGTTCGTGCCGCCAAGCACCGTCGCAGTGAAATCCAGGCCCATACCGCCGAGCGTCACTTGCGCGCTTTTCGCCAACATGCTGCTTGCGACTGTCAGCGTGCCGCTCGCTTGACCTGCGACAGTCGGGGCAAACGCTATCGCCGCCGTGCAACTGGCCCCCGACGCAAGTGTCGGCTGACACGTGGTGCTGGTCAGCACAAACCCACTCGAAGCCGCAAGAGAGAGATCGGTAAGGCTCGCCGTGGCGCTCGAATTCGTCACTGTCACAGCCTGCGTGCCGCTGACCGCTCCGATACCCGTGGTTGCAAAGTTCAAAAACGCAGGTTGCAGTTGAATCGATCCTGCGGCGCCCCCGGTGCCAGTCAGTAGAACTGTCGCCGGGTTGACAGACAATGCGGACGCGATGGCAAGCGATCCCGTCACGACGCCGTTCGCCGTGGGAGTGAAGACGACTCCTGCGGTGCAGGTTGCCCCCGCACCTAGGCTTGCCCCGCAGGTGTTTTGTATAAGGCTGAATGGCGTCGAGAACACGAGCGCGATCCCGGTCGCCGTCCCATTGCTCGTATTGGTCACGGTGGCTACCTGCGCTGCGCTTACCTGACCGATCGTCGCTGCATTGAAAAACATCTGTCCTGGGTTGACGTTTATTCCGGACGCAACCTGGCCCGCGCCGCTCAGCGGAACCTGTATCGCCGCCACACCGAAGGTCGATGAAGTGATGGTCAGTGTGGCGGCGTTTCCGCCTGCAGCGATGGGCGTGAAGATTACCTGCACCGTGCAGTTGCTGCCGCTGGTCAATATCGCGCCGCAGGTAGTTGTGCCCACTGAAAATCGGGCTGCGGACTGCCCGGCAATCTGGAACCCCACGTTGGCCATCGGCGCGCCGCCCGTGTTGCTTACGGTTAACGTGACCGGTGCGCTGGCCGTCCCCGTTGGCTGCGCAGAAAAGCTTAACAAACTTGGACTGACCGCAAGCACCGGCGGCAGCAGCCCGATTCCAGAGAGCGGGACAACCTGCGTGAGCAGGGCGTCTGTGATCGTCAGCTTGCCCGTCTGGCTGCCTGTTTGCGTCGGTGCAAAGACGACGATGATTGAGCAATTTGAACGAGCTGCCAACTGCGTTCCGCAATTGTTCGAGACTTGGAAGCCTGGGCTCACGGCAGCACTAATATTTTCCAGCGGAACATCGCCGTCGTTGGTCAGCGCAATATTCTGCGCTGTGGACAATTGTCCCGTTCCCGTCCCCGGAAAACTCAAAGCAGCAGGTGCCAGCGTATCCGTCGGCGCCGCGCCACCGATGCCGGTCAACGCTACTGTCTGCGTCCCTGCACCATCGATGAGAGTGAGCGTGGAACTAAAGTGCCCCACCTGCGTTGGCGCAAACTCAATGCTCAATGCGCAATTGCTCTTGGCGGCCAGTGAAGTGCCACATTCGTTGCTTGCCAGCACGAACGGCAGCGACACCGTCAAGCTTGTAATTGGGCTGGCTGTCAGGGTCCCGTTTTCCGCCGTGATCTGCGATGCGGCTGACGTCTTACCCACTTCGACCAATCCGAAGCTCAACGTACCGGGCCTGAGGTTTACAACCGGAGCGGCAGTACCCGTCCCATCGAGCGCAACTGTGATCTGGCCGCCCGCTACATTGCCATTAATAATGAACTGTCCCTGCCGGTCGCCCATCGCCGTTGGCGAAAAAGTTACTTGCATCGTGCAATACGCGTTTGTATTCACAGCAGCAAGCAAGCAGTCGTCGGTCTCGCTGAAGTCGGCGCTTGGCTGTATGCCGGTTATGCCAAGCGCGATGCCGCCAGTATTGGTTATCGTCACGGCTTGGGGAGTGCTCGCCGTTCCCTGCGGCTGGCTCGCAAACGTCAACGCGGCGGGTGAAATCGCGGCTGTCGTGATCTGCAGACCCGAGGTAAACATGGGAATCTGCCATACCCCGCGCCCATACGTCGCGGCGGCGAGCACGTTCGGCAATGCCGTCGTTGCGGCTGCGCTCAACTGAACCACAGGGGCTTGGGGCAGGCCTGTGCCGTACGCTGCCCAGCAATTCGATGCTGGGTTGCCGCAGGTTGCAACTCGCCGCGTCGCGAAAACGCCTACATCAGTCGCGATGTAAGCGGTGTTCGCGTCGAGCGGATCGATCACCAGGCTATTGGCCGGGGAACCTGTCAAATTGGACGCGATGTAAGTCCAGTGTGCACCACCATCAATTGATCGATAAGCGACGCCCACATCTTGCAGCGGATTGGCAATCCCTTCTATGGTCACGTAGACCGTATTACCGGTCGCATCGTGCGGATCGACAAAGATGCTCGAGATGTCTAGGCCGTAATAATTCATCCCCTGTGAATCGTTCGTCACCGGGTTGAGCGTCAGATCCTGCCACACGGGCATGCTTGCATTCTGCGGATTGTACGTGCCTTTTAAAACATGACCGGCCAGGTTTGCGCCGCCGTCCGCAGGGCCGTTCATGCCTACATAGATCACTTCGCCGCCGCCCAGCAGCGGTAGCGCGCCCATGGTGCGGATCAGCGCATCTCCGTTGCAGTACGCATTGCCTGTGATGCCGTAAAGCATGGGGCTGATGGCGTTCGCATTGTTCCATGCGGTCCCATCGGTCTTGCCGCGCCACACCCGGCACGTTCCTACAAGCAGTTGTGTCGGGTCGAGTGTGTCGACGATAAACGGCGCAGGCGCGGTCATGGTGTAACCATCGCCGCCAACGTCGGCGTCACCGATCAGCGGGGTTACACCGAATCCGTTGGGCGTGCAGTCACCTGTCTGCGCGCACCGATGAATGGAGACGCCTGCCTGATTGTTTACATACCAGTTCGATGGATTCAAGGGATCGATCGCAACTGGCCCGCCCTCCCCGCCAAGTATTTGCGGCCAGTTCTCCGTCAGGGTTGAAGTGCTTTTGACGCCTGCGGTTCCATTCGCGCCCAACCCGACGATCATCGTGTAGGGAGAGCTGACGACCTGCGACATGCTTACTACTTCGGCCAGAGATCCAAGTCCGCCATTCAAGTTTTGAAAATGTGCCGCGTCCGTCGCTGCACACGCTGGTCCGGTTTCGCCGAGGGCATCCGTCGAGCGCCACAAGCCGCTGTCGTTGCCTACAAAAATTTCCAGGGGATTCCACGGATTCCACGCCAGCGCATGCTGATACGGAGCTACCTGCGCACTCATACATGAATTGGCATTAGTGGTATCGCGCCAGGCGCAACTGGTGGCCAGACTGCACTTCCACAGATCGGTAGCGCCCGCCAGCAGCAGCGTGTCCTGGCCCGACGGCACTGCGGACAGAGCAAGATCGTAGTCGCCGTTGGCAATTGTCGCCGCTCCCTGTGCAGTGTTGCTCTCTAGCTTCGTCGTGCTCCATCGCTTCGAAAAATTTATGATTTGACTGCTGCATGCGCCGCCGCTGATCGCACACGCGTCCTGCCAGATCCCCTGGTCCTGATTATTCTGGTCAATGCTCCAGGCAAAGGTGTCGCCGGTAAACGGGTTCACCGCCAAAGTTCCACGAAATATCGGGCAGGCCACCGAACCGGTGGCGCCCGCATTCGTAGGGCAAAGACGCGTCGTCAAATTCACGCCAGGCTGCGCCGGTATGCGCGTCCACGTCACACCGTCTAAAGATTGGTAATACCCGTGGTAGCGCACCGCGGCGATGAATAAATGCCGTACCGGATTCCACACCACCGAGGTCGCCGCATTGCCGTCTGGCGCGGCAAACAATAAGTTTTCGCCCTGCACATCTCCGCCCGAGCCATCACTGATGCGCGCGAGCGACCAGCTTTTTCCGCTGTCAATCGAATAGTACAGGCCCTCATAACTGACGCCGGATCGTACCGCATTGACCAGCACCCCCTCGAACGCCTGCGACACGGCAGCCACCACCAATTGCGGATTGATAGTGCTCCACGCAAACCCTGCAAAACCTTCGCCGGTAAATGCCAGGGTTTTATCCGAGGTCGTAGAGATTAACGCCCACGAATTGCCCCCGTCCTCCGAACGCAGAATGCCCGCGCCATAATATGAGTCGAGCGCGTCATTCGGGTCGCCTGTCCCCGCGAGGATTACGCCCGTGCCCGGCTGTACGGTAATGGCGCCGATGCTGATGGAGCTATCCCGCGCGCCGGCTAGTGCCGCAATCCGATCAGTAAGAGGCGCGAACCGAACGGTTGCTAGGTCACCAGTTGCGGCATTCTGCGACACCCACACGCCGCCGCCCGTCGTTCCCAGGTAGATGCGATTGCCGGTAGCGTCTGCGGGATCAAAAGCAATCGAAGAGACACGCCCCGTCACCGATCCATAGCTTGCAGTTGTCACTGCGGCTGGGCCCAAAGGCTGCCAGCTTGCCGTCGCTGTTGTCGCGTCGTGGGTCGTTCTCAGATTAGTTGTTATTGCGGCATCACGCCCTATGGTCGCAGTTGCGGCTCGACCTCGCCCCATCCTCTGTGCGCCCGCATGACCGGCGCCCCAACCGCGCTGTGCCAGAAAATTTCTTGCCTGCTTGACCCGAGGGGGAACGTTCGCAGCCTGAATAGGTCCGATTGCCGTCTGACCCATTGTTAAAGATGCGCACGTCAGCATCAGCCCCGCCAGCGCCACAATCCATTTGTCGCGGCTGCGGCTATATTGCCGACGCTCGCCAACCGAAGGCTTGCGATTGTCCGCACAGCCGGTCAAGGCAACGTTCATGAGAGCTTTCCCGATTGCCGATAGCGTCCCACGCGTAGAGAGTCAAGCTCCCGCTTCCCTGCCTCTTAGTCCGAGCGAAGTTCGGCGAAATTCAACAGATTCACAGCGCGAAACATGTCGTTTTCGTTTTTGGAATTTGGCTTATTATAGGGCGGTCACATTTCGGCACCTGTGACTGCCGTTACACCTGCCGCGCAGCGCCCATTACCTTAGAACGCCAGCTTGCTGGTCGATTTGCCGTGCTGCTCTATATATAAGCGTGCATTGAACTTTTTTGCCGTCGATGCGCCGGTCATTGATCGCACCAGCCCAAACACGGGCCGGTCAAACCAGGGACGGTCGTGCTTTCCCACGATCGCCCAGGCGATGCCGAGGTAGCCGTTTGGGTCGCGACCATCGATGAAATAGCGATCGTTCAGAGTCACCGCCCATTCAAACGCACGAGCCGGATCGGGCGACCACTCCAGGATCTTTTTGGCCCAGTACATGCGCATATAGTTATGCATCCAGCCGGTGTCAACCATCTCCCGCTGCGCCGCATTCCAGAGATCGTCGCCCGTCTCTCCGCGCTCCAATTGCGCAAAATCGTAGCGATGCGGACGCTCATCGGCCGTATGTGCAACCAGGCTTTGCCGCGCCCACGGTTCCGCACATTCCCAATTGTCGTAGTCGGGGTTGTGGCGCACAAAAAGCACTGACAACTCACGCCACGCAATCACCTGATCGAGGAACCGATCGCGTGCAGACTTCGAGGCTTTTCCGGTCTGCACTGCGTCTTCAACCGCCAGCGCAATAGTCAGCGGCCCGATGTTGCCAAAATGCAAGTACGGCGATAAGCGACTAGTGCCCTTAATTTCAGGATGATTCCGCTTAACTTCATAGTGCGGCAATTCCAATGAAACAAAGTCCTTGAGCCGCTTGACTGCTGCGTGCGTGCCCCCGGTGAACGTGTCGACAGGCCCTACCGTGCGGTCGAGTTCGTCAAAGCCTTCTGTAATGTCGCCCGTGAGCGAAAAGCTCGGTAGCGCCTTCTTCGGTTGCCACTTGTGCTGAGGGCTCACCGGCGTTCCCGCGACCAGATACTTCGGCAAAGCAGCCATCAAGTGCGGACGAAAATGATGTAGCAAAAAATAGTCACGATTAAACACCGCCGAAGGAACGACCACGTCGGCATCGACTGTCCAGTAAGGCAGTCGCAATCGCTTCGCCAGCACCTTGCGCCAGCGTTCGGGCTCGCGGCAAGGATTTTCGTCCCCAATTACAAGCGCTGCTTCAACCTGTTCAAGGAATGCTTCAAGCGAATTGTCCGGGTGCCGGCGCAGTACAAATCCAACCCCGCGTTCGGCTGCGTCCTCCTCCACATCGCGCAATCCCTGGGCCATGAAATGGTAGTGCCGCAAATTTGCGTTGGGGTAGTTGGGAATAACCGAGAAAAATACCACCACCGGCAAGCCCAATAGATTCGCAACGTCTATCGCCACGTCCAGTGCGGGATTGTCGAGGATGCGCATCGCCCGCTGCATCCAGTACACAACACACCGTGCGCCCTCGCGCATAGGCCCGCCACGCCGCACTTGCACGCGAGGCTGGCTAGCGAGTTTGTGAAGTTCTCCGGGAAACTGTGTTATTGCGCACATATAGAGCTCAAATTTAATCGTCAGGCGACGAGTCTTTCGCCACCGTGAGCGACCCTGCAATCAACGAAATCAAGACCGCTGCTTTAGCAATGAATCGTGTGCCGGCAATTGCTGCCGGTAAAAGTCACCCGCAAAAGGCCAGCGTCAGGCAGCCCTCTGCTGTGCCAAGCAACGTCCTACCAGCGTCCCCACGCCCTGCTAATGTAATCCGACAACGTCATGCCAATCAGAATCAAAAATGTGAACATGCCCGCGCCGACCGTCAACTTCGTCAGCTTGGAACTGTATTTCACATGCATGAAGAAAAGCACGACCAGCGTAGCCTTCACCACCGCAATGGCAATCGCGAGGATCGGATTTAAAATCCCCAGTTCAAGATACGAGGCGAACACAGTCAGTGCCGTCCCAACGAGCAGGGCCGCAAAAATAATCAGGTACACGACCGGGCTCACGATGTGGTGCTCATGCTCTTCAAGGTTCCCTTGACTG
This sequence comes from Acidobacteriaceae bacterium, assembly GCA_025350325.1. GTDB lineage: Bacteria > Acidobacteriota > Terriglobia > Terriglobales > Acidobacteriaceae > Telmatobacter. The sequence goes on along the minus strand of JANXYB010000038.1, from coordinate 7,548 downwards.
TCGTGGTCATTCATCCGCGCTTCCACTGGTTCATGATGTTGGCTCATGCTCTGGTCCCTTGCTGTTACAACTGGTTCGATTGCTGCCGTGTCACCCTATTGCGCATGTCTGCTGATTAGATAAAGCAGCGGAAATAGGAATATCCAAACGATGTCGACGAAGTGCCAGTACAGACCGAAGTTCTCGACAAACGTGATATGGCCCGTAGTGTAGCCTCCGGCCCTTGCGCGCAAAATCATAAATCCTAAGATGCCGATGCCGATGATCATGTGCAGTGCGTGCATGCCAGTCATGGCGAAGTACAGCGAGAAATACACTTCTGTATGACGCGCCATGTCCAGTGCCATAGGCTTGTCGCCTGCAGCCTTGGCCTCTTTATCGCTGTCCGGATTGAGAAACGATTGCAGGCTGTAATGAAATCCCGGTACGTGGTGCTTCTCGATCTTCTCTTTGTACTCAATCGTCTTGATGCCCAGGAAGCCGAGGCCCAGGATAAACGTGAGTACGAGGCACAGAACCAACTGGCTTTGACGCCGCGTTTCAGCGCACCACACGCCCATCGCCATGGTGAAACTCGATGTGATCAGTACCAGCGTATTGATGCCGCCCCAGATCACGTTGAGCTGGTGCGAGCCGGCAACAAACGCCGGATAATACCAGTTGCGATAGATAAGGTAGGCGGTAAAAAGTCCGCCAAAGAACATGATTTCGGTCAGCAGGAAGAGCCACATGGCAAAGTTGGTGGCATCGTTCTGCTGTGCCATGGTTTCGAAATGGTGGCGCTGATACGGCAGATGCGGATGTTCATGCGCTATCTCGACTTCGCCATGGTGAACTAACACGGGGCTATCCGACACTGGCCACCTCTTTCTGCTTTTGGCCATCGAGCCACTCGTAGTCGTACGCTTCGTGATCCATGATCGGGGTCACAAGGAAGTTTTCAGTCAACGGCGGCGATTGTGTCTGCCACTCAAGTCCCGTTGCCTGCCACGGATTATTGCCGGCGATAGCACCATATTTAAGCGACCACGTGAGATACAGGACCGGCAGTAAATAGCCCACGCCCAAAATAGTGGCGCCTGCGGTTGAGAACACATTGAGAATCTGAAATTCCGGCGGATACGAAGCATACCGCCGCGGCATGCCTAATGTGCCCAGAATAAACTGCGGGAAAAACGTCAGGTTGAAGCCGATGAACGTAACCACCGCCGCTAACTGCGAAATTTTTTCCGGATACATGCGGCCCGTCATCTTAGGCCACCAGAAATGAATGCCCGCAAGGAACGCCATCAACATCCCGCCCACCATTACGAAGTGGAAATGCGCCACGATGAAGTAGGTCTCAGTCAAATGAATGTCTGTACCTGAAGTGCCGAGGAACACACCCGTCAGACCGCCAATTGTGAACAACCCCATAAATCCAAACGTGTAGAGCATTGGCGTCTCGAATGTAATTGAGCCTTTGTAAAGAGTGAATGCCCAATTGAAAATCTTGATCGCCGAAGGTACCGCAACCAGCATCGTCAATAGTGAGAACACCAGCATCGAGTAGTTTGAGATGCCCATGATGAACATGTGGTGCGCCCATACGAAGAAGCCAAACACGGCGATCGCCACCGACGAGAACGCGACCGCTGTATATCCAAACACGCGCTTGCGGCTGAATGTTGAAATCGTCTCTGAAATCACGCCCATGCCCGGCAGAATCATGATGTAGACCGCTGGGTGCGAATAGAACCAGAACAAGTGCTGGAACAGAAGCGGATCTCCACCCTTGGTCGGATCGAATACGCCAATGCCAATGGTGCGCTCAAGCGCAACGAGGACAATGGCGATAGCCAGTACCGGCGTGCCCAGCACCATCAGGATGCTGGCGGCATAGTGGGCCCACACAAACAGCGGCATGCGGAACCAGGTCATTCCCGGCGCGCGCATCTTGTGAATCGTGACGATAAAATTCAGTCCCGTAAAAATCGAACTGAAGCCCGCAACAAAAACCGCGAGCCCGGTCGTCAGCACGTTGGTGTTTACATAATGCGTCGAGAGCGGAGTGGTAAATGTCCAGCCCGTGTCTACGCCGCCGGTGATCATCGTGTAGAGCGCCAAGATGCCGCCCGCCATGTAGAGATACCAGCTCAGTAGGTTGACTTTCGGCAGCGCCAGGTCTTTCGCGCCCAGCATCAGAGGAATCAGAAAATTGCCCAGCGTCGCCGGAACCGAGGGAACCAGAAAGAAGAAAATCATGATGACGCCGTGCATGGTGAACACCTTGTTATAGGTGTCGGTCGCCATCAGATCCGATTGCGGCGTCAGAAGTTCCAGGCGAATCAGCCCCGCCAGCGCTCCGCCGATAAAGAAGAAAAACGTAATTGAAATCAGATAGAGAATCGCAATCCGCTTGTGGTCGCCGGTAAGCAACCAGCTCAGCAGACCGTTCTCCTTATTCAGGAAGTTGACCTTGGGAATCCTCGCCGTCGACTGGTCGGGAAGACTGACGATTGTATCGGTGCTCATGGTTTCACCATCCCCTGCCCTGCAGGCTTTTGCCCGGCAGACTTTTGGGCTGCGGCATTCTGCCCTGCGGAATTCTGCCCCGCAACTGCTGCCTTACCTTCACTCTGGGGCAGCATATCCGTCGTGTTCGTCGTTTGTTGGACGCGATAATCGGAGTTGAGGTTTTTTATGTATTCCACCAACGCAATCACGCCCTCTTCACTAACCTGTCCCTGATACGTCGGCATGATCGGCGCGTACCCCTGAGTTATGTGTTGCGAGGGATTCAGGATGGACTCACGCAGGTATGCGTCGTCCGCCAGCACCGTTCCGCCACTGCTCAATGAAAGTCTTGAACCGTAAACATTGGCTAAGCTCGGTCCTCGTGCATCCGGCCTCGCGTTGTGGCACGCCGCGCAACTCAAACTCGCAAATAGCCGTTCCCCATTCTGCGCGAGGGATGCGCCGCTGGTTGAGCTGCTCAGCCATTTCTTGAAGTCTTCAGGCGTCATCACCACCACATCGCCCACCATATGCGAGTGATCGGTACCGCAATACTGGGTGCAAAACAGGTGATATGTGCCCGGCATCGTGGCCTCGAACCACACTGTCGTGTACCGGCCCGGAATCGCCTCGCGCTTTACGCGAAACGCCGGAATTGAGAAGCTGTGGAACACGTCCTGCGAGATGAGCGTCAGTTGCACCGCGCGACCCACTGGCACATGCAGCGCATTGATCTCGTGTTGGCCGCCGGGATGCTCAGCCTTCCACATCCATTGTTTGCCCACCACGTAGATATTCATGGCATTGGCGGGTGGCGTATATACACGGAAATAAATCAACGCCCCCCACACAAACATCACCAGGAACAGGCCCAGCGGAATGATGGTCCACGTCGCCTCAAGGAGCGTCGATCCCTCGATCTGCACTGCTACAGGATGACGCTTCTTGCTGTACAGAATCGAGAAGCTGGTCACCAATAATATAACCAGCGTCAAGCCGATCAGGCTTACCAGGACCATGAAGAAATAAAGCGCGTCCATCTGCGGCGCGATCGTCGACGCCTCCGGCGGAAATAGCGGGAAGTTCGTCATCCACTTGACGAGAAATTGCCAGATTATGGGACTAATGTGGGACATTCCGTTCCTTTATTCCCCGTCTAGGTGATGTGCTCGCCGCACGTCGCGGCGAAACATCACAAACATGAAACCACCCAGCAGCACCACCGTCGTGAACCCACCCACCTGCACGACCCTCGCCACGATGAGGGAGTGTTTATTGGTCTGAGGATCGTAGTGGTAGCAATAAGTAAGAATGTTGTCCACCGGCGAACCGATGCGATTAGCTGAAGCCTCAACTAACCCCAGCCGCAAATCCTTCGGCGAATACTCGACGCCCATGTAGTACTGCGCCAGTCTGCCTTCCGGCGTCACGATCTGTATTGAACTGGCGTGCGCAAATTGCGTGAGAGTTCCATCCGGTGCAGGAATTTTTACGTATCCAAAACCGACCGCCTTGGTAAGAGCATCGATATTCTCTTGCGTACCTGTCATGAAGTGCCAGCCATTGTACGTTTCCGGGTGCCCGTAACGCTTCAGGTAAGTCCGCTTCTTGGCCGCAGCCAGGTTCGTTCCCTCGCTGGGATCAATGCTCACCACCAGCACATCGAAGTCTTTGCCGGGAACAAAATTCACCATTTGCAAAGCGCCCGTCAATCCATTCAGTTCCTCTGAACACAACATCGGGCATTGGTAATAAACCAGCGCAAGAATCACCGGTCGCTTGCCGAAGTAGCTGCTCAGTTGAACCGGCTTGCCCATATCGTCCTTGAACGTCAAGCCCAACGGAAGCTGCTGATTGAGGTGCTGCGCAATGCCGACTCCGTTCAATATGTCCGGCGGTTTATCGCTTCGTTGCCCGGCTTGCTTGTCTCCGTAACTGGATACCTGCGCAACGAGAGAGCTAGCCCATGTGGCGAAGCACAGCAACAGGACTGCAGTGGAAACTGCGCGTCGCCAACTCATTTTCGCCCTGTTCATGCTCTTCATTCTTTCCTTCTTTCCTTCTCTCTGCCCTGTGGATCTAAGCCCACGCCGCACTATTCGTGCTTTTCCGCTGCGGCTTTAGCCTGCGCCTGGTCCTGTTCATACCCGGTGCGCGCGAATCCGTTCGTCAGCGGGACGACCACCACTTTCTGATCCTGATCGGCCGCCATCATCGGCGCGCTGTCAACGTTGGGCGCCTGCGGCAACCCGCGTTGCGCAATCAACTGCATAGCCCGTTCGATGGGGATCCGGACTTTGCCCTGCGACTGATCGACCCAACTGTAGTTGTCGAGCAGCAGATCTTCGCGTGCGTGCAAGTCAGTCACGTCCTGATTGCCGTCGTCGGTCTGCAGACGCGGTGTTGGAAAGCTCCGTGTAATCTCTGCGATCTTGTTCTGTAATGCGGGGTTGGATGGCAGATTACCTAGCTGACGTACATCCGCTGTCTTCGTCCACTTACTGTTTGGCCCGTCTTGTTTATCCATCCGCGCGTTGATCACTTTTCCAATCCCATACGCCAGTAACCCCGCCACCGCCACCAGGATGGCCAGCGAAGTTAGAAAGACGACGATGCCCGTAACTCCGACGTCAGACTGCTCATACCCCTCGGACGCATCAATCTCCTTCGGCCCGTGAGAACCAAGAATCTTTTTGTCATCCGGTTCGTTGTGATCAAGCGTGGACATGTTCAGGCTCCAGAATCTCTGCCAAATGAGGATCGTTAGTCTGCACCAGCGGCCGGCTCTTCAATTGCATGCAGAAAAATGCTACCCAGAACGCAACCATCGCCGCCGGCACCGCGATGTACTCCAGAATTCCGAAACTGAAGTGCAGGTTGCGCGCGGCGTCTTTGAAATTAGGCTCAATCAGCCAGAACAGATCGAACGCCTTGGCAAACAGCATCCACTGGCACACCCGCACCAGCCGCTTCTTGTTGCGCTTCAAGTCGCGCGAAAGCAAAAGCGTAAACGGAATCAGCCAGTGAAAGACAAAGTCCAGAGTGATGATGATGCCCCAGTGTCCGCGAATGCGATCGAGGTACCAGGGAATCTCCTCCGGCAAATTTCCCGACCAGATGATAAGAAACTGCGAAAAGGCCAGATAGATATTCAGCATCACAAAAGCAAGTGTGAACTTACCAAGATCATGCTGTTCGGTCGTCCGTAACAAGGTTCTGAAAGGCTCGGCACGCGATAGGCTAATCGAAACTAAAATTGACAGCGCCAGCACCGAGTAGCCCTGGCCAACGAGGAAAAGCAATCCATACACCGACGAATACCAGGTCGGGTCCATCGACATCACCCAGTAGATAACCGCCGCCGACATCGTGAGTGAATAGACAACGATGCCCGGGCCGCTAATATTCTCAAGTTTCTTGATCCAGAAGGGCGTGTTGCTCAAGGAGTCGCTGTCGCGCTCGATGCCGAGCGCATTGAGGCGCCACACATAGAAACCCCAAATCGCAAAGCAAACAATTCCCGTAATAATGAACGCGGTCGGATTGAGCATCGGACGCTTGAACTCAATCGCATGCGCCTGCGCCTCGTTGATCCAGCCCGACTTCAACGCTGCTCCTACATCGGTCACCGCAGCCCAGATGTAGAGCTTCTTCATGAAAATCACAACCACTACCCAATACACAAAAATAAGAGGCAGGGTGCGCGACATCGCCTCCAGCGGTCGCCGCAACAGCAGTCCCCATTTGCCGCCGGAGCAATACTGCACCATCAACAGCGCCAGTCCGCCGACTGCCCAGCCAAATGTAAGCACCAACCCCAACACCCATGCGCGCAGCACATGATCGATGGAGTGATCAAGCAGAGCGAGCACGGCAGCTACCACCGCGAAAATACCGCCCACCATCAGAGCGCGCGTCTGCCATGCGTCGATTAAGAGCGGCGCGCCTAACTCGGCGGGAAGCGTCTTGGTCATCGATGCCGCGTGATTTTCGTGAGCCATTCCGTCCGTCCTTACTTCGCGGCCGCGGGAGCCGGTTTACTTGATGGAATCACAATTATCGGGTCCGCTGGATTAGCCGGAGCCATAGCCGGCGTTCCCTGCTTCGCATCGTGGGCGTATGCCTGCACTGCGGTCGCCGGCAGTGTCCATGGCTCCGCGTAATCCGCATGTCCCTCTGCCGCGGCAAGGTCTTTCAGGCTCTGCACTCTCTCCCCGGAGGGCACATCTTGCGCCGTTGCTGCCTGACTCAATTGCAATGCGCGGATGTAAGCTGCAACCGCCCACCGATCCGCCGGTTCAAGCTGCGCGGAGTAATCGGGCATCGCACCGTAGCCATGTGTCATCACGTAAAAGTAGTGCGAGAGTGGTTGTGCCAGCCGCACCTGGTCATGGAAGTTTCCAGCTGGCTTATAACCGCGCTGCACAATTTCACCCAGCCCATTGCCTACGCGCGAGTGACAAGGAGTGCAGTAGATGTTGAATCGCTCTTGCCCGCGTTTCAGCACTTCAATCGTGACCGGATAGGGCATCGCGTTCTGCTCTTCGCGATAGCCGTTGGCGCCTTGAATCACGCCCGTGTAGAAAAAGCTGTCCTCGCGCAATTGTCCGCGCGCCACGGTGTTCACCACTTGCGGCCGCGCACCGCGATGATCGGCAAACATCTCAGACCCGCGCTGGGGAATAATCTTCGGCTGATTATGCATATCCTGCCGGCAACCGGCTATTAGAAATAGCAAGGCAAGCCCCGCAGAAAAGACAGCCCGGTTCATAGCATTGAGGCGCTCCACTTGCATCAGTACTCCACCTCCACCACTGAAACCGGATCGAACCGCTTGAGATAATCGCGAGATTCGATGAGATCGAATTTCGGGTCCAGCGCCTCAAGGCACAGGAAAAATTTGTCCGTCGTCGCGCCATCGCGAAAGTTCGGCGCATTAAACAGAGGATGGTAGAGAGAAGGCAGCCCATTCAACGCCAGCATTCCAAATGCTGCCGACAAGCCCGCAAACAGAATCGTCCATTCATATGCAGGAATGATGAACGCCGGCCA
>JANXYB010000153.1 GCA_025350325.1 Acidobacteriaceae bacterium | reverse complement strand
CTGCGCCCCGATGTCTTCGGCGAGCTGAAAGTATTCATAAAAGCCCAGGCCAAAGGATTGGAAGTAGTCGGGGGCGGGGCGCTGATCGAATTCATCGTTCCAGCGATTGACGATGGTTTGCCGCTGGGCAATATCGCCCACGGTGGTTTTCCAGCGATAGCGCGTGGCCAGGAGACGGCCCTCGACGATGCAGCCACCGGGAAATCGCAGGAAGCCGGGATGCAGGTCGGCGAGCAACTGGACCAGGTCTTTGCGAAGGCCGTTGGGGCGGTGCTTCCAAGTATCGATCGGGAAAAGCGAAACCATGTCGAGATCGAGCTGGCCGGGTTGGTCGAGGACGAGATTGAGGCGCGCGTGTTGTGCGGTTGCGCTGGCGTGGAGGACGACCTCATATTGCTTCCAATGGTCGGTGAAGCCCTCTAGTTTGGCGCTGCCGAGTTCGTGGCCGGCCTCATCGGTGATGGTGGCGCGGATGGCTTTGGCTCCGTGGCTACGCACGTAGGCCGAGAAGCGGTATTCAGCTCCGCTCTCAACCCCGATGCCGCGGAAGCCGGTGTTGTAGAAGGCGTATCCCGGGTCGTAGGCGCGCACACTGAGGTAGTGCGGATTGGCGGGGTTGAGGGGGTCTTTGGTGTGGACACCGATTTCGCCTTTGGGATTGTCGATGCCCTTTTTGCTGAGGCCGAGGACCTCGTGCCATCCAGTCAGTGGCTCTTGAAATTCGAAGGAGCGATTTTTGACGAGTTCGGGATAAAGGCCGCCGTCAGCCGCAAAATTTATGTCTTCAAAGAAAATGCCAAACATGGAGCGGGACATGGCTGCCGCGGGGTGCGCCGCGTCGACGTTGATCACGGTTGCGCTGGGCTGGGCTTGACTAAGAAGGCAGGCCGGAACGAGGGCGAGGAAGAGGGCCACGGAGCGGATTGTTGTGCGCATAAGATTGCCAGCAATGTTAATGGGTTGGCTTAGGCGCGTCCAGGCGGGGCGGGGTCGGTATCGCAGGAGCCAAAGCCTCGGTCACCTTGAGTCTCTTTCGGCACGGCTGAAGGACCGTGCCCTGATACAAATCAAATTCTTGCTGAGGAATGAAGTTGCATTTTTGAATTTGTGGTGTTGCTTAAGCCGCGCCCTCTCAAAGCGGACGCGTTTCTGAAAACAAAACGGCCACCTTTGCGGGGTGGCCGTTTGCCTTCATGTCGGGCTGCGAAACGCGTTAGTCGTTCTTCTGTTCGCTCTTGCGCCAGTTAATGAGATCGCCAAGGGTTGTGGTTGAACTGGAGACGGGCGCCTTGTGGGTGTCCGACTTGTAGTTCTCGACCTGAGAGCGGCTGGCCTCGTGACCAACGGCGCGCAGGCTGAGGCCCACTTTTTTCTCTTCCACATTGATCTTGATGATCTTGAACTCATGCTCCATCCCTGTTTCAAGTTTGGATGGTGCACCGGGCTCGTCGCCTGCCTCGGAGATATGGCAAAGACCCTCAACGCCCTCGGCAATTTCAACAAAAGCGCCGAACTGGGCGGTGCGCAGTACCTTGCCATGAACCACGTCGCCAACGCGATGCGCGGCGAAAAAGCTCTCCCAGACGTCGGGCTGCAACTGCTTGATACCGAGCGACAAACGTCGATTTTGCGGCTCAACGCCGAGCACGACAGCCTTGACCTTTTCACCCTTCTTCACAATTTCAGAGGGATGCTTGACGCGCTTTGTCCAGCTCAGGTTGGAGACGTGGACGAGGCCGTCGATGCCATCCTCGATTTCAATGAACGCGCCGAAGTCGGTGAGGTTGCGAACGCGACCCTCGACGACGGTGCCGGCGGGATAGCGATCGGTGAGATTCTCCCAGGGATTTTCGAGTAATTGCTTCATGCCCAGCGAGATGCGGCGGTCGGCGGGGTTGACGCTGAGGACCACGGTGTCGACCTCGTCGGCCGGCTTGACCAACTTGGAGGGATGCTTGAGGCGCTTGGACCAGGTCATCTCAGAGAGGTGAACCAGGCCTTCGATGCCCTGCTCTAGCTCAACGAACGCACCGTAGTCGGTGACCGACAGAACGCGGCCGTGAACATGAGCACCTACCGGGTAGCGCTCGGATGCGTCGAGCCACGGATCAGGCGTGAGCTGCTTGAAGCCAAGCGATACGCGCTGCTTGTCTTTGTCGAACTTGAGCACCTTGACCTGAATCTCGTCGCCTACATTGACGAGGTCGCGAGGGTGGGTGAGGCGTCCCCAGCTCATGTCGGTGATGTGGAGGAGCCCATCAATGCCGCCGAGGTCAACGAACGCACCGTAATCGGTGAGATTCTTAACTACGCCGGTAAGGACTGCGCCCTCGCCAAGATGATCGAGGGTGAGCGAACGCTTAGCGGTCTGCTCTTCCTCGAGGATCTCTTTGCGGCTAACAACCACGTTGCCGCGCTTTTTGTTGAGCTTAATGACGCGGACCTCGATTTGCTGGCCGAGGTAGCCGTCAAGATTACGCACGGGGCGAATCTCAAGCTGCGAGCCGGGCAAAAAGGCCTTCAGACCGATGTCGACGGTGAGTCCACCCTTGACGCGGCTGACCACTGTTCCCATCACGGGGGTCTTGTCGTTAGCGGCTTTCTCGATCACGTCCCACAAGCGAAGGCGTTGGGCCCGCTCGTAGCTGACAATGTAACCGCCCTCGGGCTCTTCGCGCTCGATGACTACGTCGATCACGTCGCCGGGCTGAAACTTGACGGCGCCGGTGTGATCGAGAACCTGCTCGATGGGAACAAGGCCTTCTGATTTGAGGCCTACGTCCACTACAAGATGCTTCTCAGTCTGTTTAATGACTGTGCCGGTGACAAGCTTGTCACCGTAAGCCTCCACTGCTGCAGCTTCAGCGGCCTGTTCACGCTCAAAGGCTGCAAGGGCGGCGGAAAAATCATCATCCGTGTGATCGCCATGGCCATGCGATTTTTTGTTCGCAGGGGGGGCAGACACGGGTGCTGCAGCGATGGGCGCTGGAGCGGGTTCTACATGGGCAACTGGCTCAGCGTGCGCCGAAGTTTCCGGAGCGATCGCGTGGGATTGCGTTGCCTCTGTGGTGGCTTGCACCACGGGTACGGCCTCAGCAACAGGCTCGGTTGGGGCATCGGCGTCCAGCGCAGGGTATTCAACTGCTTCGGCGGTCTCGGGGTTGGACGTGGATTCGGACGACGGCTGTTGAAGCTCCGTCGCAAGGTCAAGGGTAGGGGTTTCCAATTCGGTGTTCAGGGTTATGCTCTCGGGTTCGGGATTGAGGACGTTTGGCATGACAGCGGCTCCGGGATTCCTAGCTCCCGCGACGGAACTACTGCGTCGCCGGGTTGGCACCTTCGCTGCGGTTCTGAAACAACAAACGATGCCGGGAGCCGACGACCCAGGGCGGCAAGCGTGTGCCGTGGTGGTGAAGTCTCTAAGAGAGACAGCGCTCAACAGCCTGTGAGTTGGCGTGGAAAGCGACGCGTCTCCTTCAAGGAAAACACCAGGCGACAACGGCTGGCTGGGGGGCGGCCGAAGCTAACTGCTGGAATCCGCGCAGGAAGCTACGCTTTCGAGTGTAGCAACCTCGGCTTTCAAAGGTCAATCAATCGCTGGGATGAGGAACGAAATGTGTCTCATTTTTCACGAATATTCATCAAAGTCAGGAGCCATTCCATTGAGGTTATGGGTGGATTGTGATGGGCGGTACGCATGACTGGGAAAAAGCAAGAGAGGACAAGTCAGAGAAGGGGGAGTTTGTAACCTGCGGTTGAACGTATTCGAGAGGAAGTTAGAGGTGGATCTCGCCTCGACGCGGACGCCACACGCGTGCACCTCTATACTGGGTGTCGACACTCAGTGTTGGCGGAAATCTTGACATGGATCAACTTTGGACTCCCTGGCGTTTCGCTTACATCACCACCGCCGACGGTACGCCGCGGCCGGGGATTCCTGCTCGGCTGAGCGGGTGGCCCGGCGATCTAAATTGCGTGTTCTGCAACCTGATTGCGTCGGTCGATTACGCCATCGCTAACGGCATGAGCGCAGATGAGGCTGAGGAAGCCGGCGGCATGGTGTGGCGGGGAACGCATTGCTTCATCTGCTTGAACGCTTATCCATATACGTCGGGGCATGTGATGGTGCTTCCGTTTGCGCATGAGAATCGGCTTGCGGCGCTGTCGCCTCAGGCGGCGCACGAGATGATGGACCTGGCGCAGTTGACCGAACGGGCACTACAGAAGCTCTATCGGCCGCATGGGTTCAATTTTGGGATGAACCTGGGGCAAGCGGCGGGAGCGGGCGTGGCGGGGCATCTGCATCTGCACGCGTTGCCGCGCTGGTCGGGCGATACCAACTTCATGACGACCGTGGCGGAGACGCGCGTGTTGCCTGAGGATTTGGGAACTACGTGGAGACGGCTGCGCGAGGTGTTTGCGGGGTTGGTGAAGTAGCGGGTTAGCGAGGCTGGTTTAGGGCGTACCTCTCACTGCTGCATAAACTGTCGGGAAAGGCCGTGCTGACGCATTAGCCTAAAAGTAACGTCCGAGTAGCCCACAATACACCAACTGAGAAAACGATGATCACCAAGAGCGAGAATCACTCCATGCTTCGTGCGCCATTGCTCTTTATCGCCTGCATCTTCATGGCTGCGGAGATCACTGCTCAGGGGGACTTCTCTATCGTTCGCCGCGACGGCATTGGACCAGTCCGGGTGGGAATGAACCTTTCAGAAATGAACAAGGCGCTGCACACCCCTTCCAAAAAACCGACTGAAGTCCACGGAGTGGCTGGATTTACTCAGAATGGCAATCACGTCACCGGCTGGTTGGGACCGAGCGAGACCGACCCAATTCCCATCACTCTCGATCTCAGGGAAAACAAGCTCACAATCTGGACGCATCCGCAGCCAGGTCGGAACGTTGTCTTCGCCAGATGCGACGTTACGGTGGACGGAGAAAAGATGAGCGGTACCATTGATACCGACAAAGGCACGATCGCATTCTCTCGAACCTCGCATGAGGCGCCTCCAGCCGTGAAGTTCAAGCAAGGCAATTAGTTTGATTGCCACTGAACCGCATCGTCGCAAATACTGTGTCTCTTACGGGCGCGACTCGATTTCTGGTGCACTCCGAGTGAATGACCGCCTATGCAGAAGTTTGAGAACAACCGCGGATCCTTCACTGCGGTTCAGGATGACACCCGTAACGGAGATGCAAGGCGGTAGGATCACCGCCAACCCGGAAGTTACCAACGATCAACAGGCGAGAAGGCCTCCGATGGGAACGACGCTCAAAACTTGATTGATCTGCAGATTATTTAGACGGCTCAGAAAGGCTTACTTCCGCCTCGGCGGCGAGGGACAATTCTGCCTGATCGACGTCGGCGCGATCGAGCAGTTTTTTGGGGATGGTTTTGTTGGTGCGAAGGCCCAGCTGCTTGAGCAATTCAACTTGACGGATGAGATTGCCGCGGCCATCTACCAGCTTCTTCATTGCATTCGCATAGCTTTGATCGGTGCGGCGGAGGCTGTCGCCGATCACTTCCATATCGGTGACGAAGCCCACGAATTTTTCATAGAGCTCGGTGCCGCGATCCATGACTTCCTTGACGTTGCGGGCCTGGCGTTCCTGCTGCCAGAGCACGTTGACGATGCGTATGACATAGAGCAGGGTGGTTGGGCCAACGAGCAGAATGCCAAGCTTGTAGGCATCTACCCACAGTTCAGCATCGCACTGCAGAGCCATGAGAAGCGCCGGCTCGACGGGAACAAAAAGCACTACAAAGTCGGGAGCCTCGATGCCAGGAAGATGGTGGTAGCCCGCCTTGGCGAGGTTGGCGATGTGACTGCGGACGCTGGCCAGATGCGCTTTGAGCGCGGGTTTGCGCGCCTCTTCACTGGCGCAGTTGACGCAGTCGGTGTAGGCGTTGAGCGATACCTTGGAATCGATCACGAGGCTGCGGCCGCCGGGCAGGAAAATGATCACGTCGGTGCGAACGGAGCGAGCGCGATCACTGTCGCCGTCCGAGGCGGCGAAAGACTGTTGAAATGCGTATTCCTCTCCTTCGCGAAGGCCCGCTTTGTCGAGCAAGTCGCGGAGAATGAATTCGCCCCAGTCACCCTGGGTCTTAGAGGACCCGCGCAAGGCGGTGGTAAGGTTTTTGGCTTCCTCGGTGAGGGCGGCATTGAGGGTGCCGAGGGTGCCTATGAGGGTTTTGAGTTCGCCAACGCCGGTGGCCGATTCAACCTGGACTTTTTCAACCTTATCCCGAAAGTCTTTGATCTGTTCGCGAAGAGGCGTCAGCAGGTTCCCGAGTTCGGTCTGGCTATTGTCGGAAAAGGTCTTTGATTTCTTGTCGAGGATATTTCCAGCGAGAGCTTCAAACTGGTCGGCGAGAGACTTCTTAGCGGTTTCGAGGAGGGCGAGCTTGTCGGCGAGGTTCTGACGTTCGTTTTTTAGATCAGCTTCAAGTTGGCTGATGCGCGAACCCTGGGCGAGGATGGCCTCAATGCCGGCTTGCACCTCGGCGCGGACCGAGTCCCGCTCGACGGTCAGGCGGGCCATCGCCTTTTCGCGCTCACAGGCGAGAGATTCGAAGCCGGCACGGGCGGCCGACTCAGTCTGACTGAGGCTCAACTGCTTCGCGATGGTCTCGAGTGCGTCGGTGAGTTCTCGATTGCGCTGATCAAGAAGTGCCTTCTCGGTCCGTGCTGCATTCGAGCGAATCCAAAAGCCAAGAGCAATTCCAGCAAGAATGGCAATTCCGGCGATTAGAGACTGCATCAGGCCCCCTAAGGCTTCTTCGCCTAATGTACGCCTTTTACTTGTGCAATACGCGTCTAAAACTCAAAGCTTTTTGAGCGCCGTTCCCGAGTGGTTAACGATCAGCACATCTTCTTTTACTGGGCGGCTTTACATGCCCCAACCTGCCCGGTAGACTTGGAGTTTCGGGACCAAGCGTAAATTATTGACGCGGCGGTTGTGTTCCCTTGCTGCGAGCCGGTATTGTAGGCTGGCGGAACGCAAACGGATTGAAGCCACGCAAACGGATTGAAGCCCGAATGAGTCCCAAGTTCCACTACTTATGAGGAGAAGGATCGAATGGCCGTAGAAGAGAAGGTAAAGCAGATCATCGTCGAGCAATTGCAGGTAGATGAAGCCGAAGTGACACCGGGCGCGAGCTTCCAGGAAGATCTGGGCGCGGATTCGCTGGATGTTGTCGAACTGGTGATGCAGTTTGAAGAGGCTTTTGACCTGGAGATTCCTGACGAAGATGCGGAAAAGATCAAGACCGTCAAAGATGCAATTGATTACATTGAGAAAAACGAAAAGACCGCGAAAGGCAAGTAACCGGTGACCCGTCGAGTCGTGATCACCGGCCTGGGGCTGGTCTGTGGTGTAGGAAACACTGCTCCCGAGGTTTGGCGTCAGTTGCTGGCGGGGGCCAGCGGCATGGCTCCAATCACAGGCTTCGACACCACCGGTTTTCCAGTAACGTTTGCCGCCGAGGTCAAGAATTTTGACCCGCTCAACTTCGTCGACAAGAAGGAATCGCGCAAGATGGGGCGATTCATTCACTTTGCTTTTGCCGCCACCGCGGAGGCAATGGCTCAGTCAGGCCTGAAGATCACACCCGAAAATGCAGATCGGGTGGGCGTCTTTATCGGGTCGGGCATCGGCGGATTTGAGATTATTGAGCGCGAGCATTCTAATCTGCTGGCGGGCGGCCCGCGCAAGATTTCGCCCTTCTTTATACCTGCGGTCATCGTCAACATGGCGGCGGGGCAGATCAGCATTCGTTATGGAGCGCAGGGACCGATCTCGGCCACCGCGACGGCATGCGCGACCAGCGCCAATTCAATTGGCGATTCGGTGCGAATGATTTTGCATGGCGATGCGGATGCGATGATTGCGGGCGGATCTGAAGCCTCGGTCACAGCGCTGGCTGTGGGTGGTTTCGCTGCCATGCGGGCACTCTCGACGCGCAACGATGAACCGGGGCGAGCTAGTCGGCCGTTCGACAAGGACCGCGACGGATTTGTGATCGGCGAGGGCGCCGGCATTCTAATTTTGGAAGAGCTCGAGTTTGCCAAGGCACGCGGCGCGAAGATTCTCGCCGAAGTGACTGGTTACGGCATGAGCGCAGACGCCTATCACATGACAAGCATTGCTCCCGAGGGATTGGGTGCTCAACGCGCCATGCGCGCTGCTCTTAAAGATGCTGGAATCGCGCCAGAAGAAGTGGGCTACGTGAACGCCCACGCGACCTCGACTCCGGCGGGGGATGGCAATGAGTCGCGCGCCATCGAACTTGTGTTTGGCGAGCATGCGACAAGTCACAAACTCAAGATCAGCGGCACAAAATCGATGACTGGGCACCTGCTCGGCGGTGCGGGCGGACTAGAAGCTGGCATCACGGTGATGGCGCTGTTGAATCAGGAGCTGCCGCCGACCATGAATCTTGAGAATGTCGATCCTGAATGCAAGCTCGATTACGTTCCCAACAAGGCGATCAAGCATAGCTTCGATGTTGCGCTGTCGAATTCATTTGGCTTCGGTGGAATCAATGCGACGCTCATCATTCGCCGGTGGACAGAGTAGGGCCGCCTGGCTAAATTGAGTGGCTGGTTTTGATTCCTCAGAATTGAGACTTCGCTCCAGATGAGAACGGCGCGCATCGAGCGATGCGCGCCGTTTTATTTGCTTGATTGAATCGCTTAACCCATTGCCAAGGCCCACCCGACACTGGCAAGCGTGATGAGTGCCCACCAGCCAAAGACGGCCGTATAGCCTGACGAACGCTTGACGCCAGCGACGATTGAGATGCCGATCCCGAGGAGCACCATACTCCAAATCGTGGTGAAGTCGAGGGCGCTGGCTAATTTGTAAAGGGCAGCGTTGGTCTCGAGCGGGTTGAGAAAGGCGCCCACGCTGGTAGGAGCAAAGTTTTCGAGATTGAAGGATTCGGGCGCGGCCCCAGCAAAGATAACAATGGTGCCGAGCAGCGATTTGACTATGCCTGGCAGAGCCGCATACATCCACACCGCGAAGACGCTGCCATATTGAGCCTTGCCGCCGAATACAAAATTGATGGTGCCCCACAGAACCAGCGACGCTAAAGCTACAAAGGCGAGCACCAGCAGTGGACTGGCAGCGAATCCGCCTTGCATGCTGTATTGGGTGATTTTCATAGCATTAGCCCGCTGCTCAGGTGGCTGCTGGTTCATGCGCTCCTCAGACTTGGCGTTGAGGTGAATCGCATTTGCCGCGACCTGTCCCCAACCGATCTTGATAGTGATGGCGGCAAACAACATGTACCCGATCAGAACCATGATCAGGAACGGCATCCACCAGCTTTTGTTGCCGCGCTTGATGTCTTGAAAAGTTTTGGATGGGGAAGTGAAGGTGTCGGCTACGCGCTGCCACTGGGTGAGCCCGGGTGAAACCTCGGTCACCGGTTGCACTACCTGGTCGTTCATAGAATGTCGCCTCTCGAATTGCCGCGGGATGCTCGGGCGCAATGATCGCGCGCCTGAAACATTCTGCCTCAGCGGCACATTGAATTCATTGAAAAAATTAATGTTCGTTACTGCTTATGTGAGTACACGCAGCGATGTGATGCCGTTCGCCCGCGATTGTACCGCTTTATGTCATGCAGCAACCAATGAATTTATTTCGTGTGGTGAGATGCGGCTAAAGACTTTGAGACGCTACATCCTCGGGAGCGGGATGCTCGTCTGCGGGAGGCGGCGTGCTGTCCGTTCCATTATCGGGCGGGTGCGCGGCACGGCGGCGGGCCTTGGGGGCGGGGCGCTGGGGCACGTAGTTTTTGTACACGGTAATGTGAAAACAAGATTGGCGAAACTCTTCCTCAACATCGATCTTGCCTGCATTTTGCATAGTCAGCAGGTGCACACGCATCCAGGCGAGTTCGCGATGGGTGAGACCGGTCTTCGCGATATCGATGGTGGCCCCGGTAAGGTGCGGACTAACGATGTCGCCCTCGGCTGCAGCGGCGTTTCCATTCACGCCCATTAACTGCTTCTGATAAGCAACGGTGCGGACTGCGGAACTGACTTGCAGAGGCTTGCGGAACTGCCCTTGATGAGCGCGCGCCAAATCGGCGAGAAAGATTGCTGTCCACGGCCGGCAGTAGCGGCGATTCAAGGGCAGGTCGGTGTTGATGCCCAAGGCGGCGGAGGTGGGGACGGGCACCAGCATGCCACGCGCGATGCGATCTTCAAGGTCGGCGTCGTCTTCGATGCGCTCGAGTGCTTCGGCCTCCGATTTTTCATTCTGACGCACCAGCGAGTCGTGCGTTCCGCGCAAGGGTGACGCAAACATAGTGCGCGGCCGATGGAGCGACGCGACGGGAGGAGAGTAGGAGACGATAGGCTCTTCGCGGCGAAAAACCGGAATAGATGCGGTCTGAATGGGAGCAGCCGCCGGGGGAATAGGGGCCGGAGCGGAAGGATCTTCCGCAATGTCGGTGGGCGAAGCTGAGACCGGAGGTTTGAACTGTCTCGACAGCCGGCTCAACTGCGCACGGCGGAATTGGGGACCGTGATACCGTCGCGCCGAATGGGAAGAGGAATGAGCCGAACGGGAGGAGGACAAATTCGGCGCGTACGATGAATGGGCAGAAGCGTACGAGCGCGGGGGCAGACCTGAACGGCGACCGGCGCTACGCCTGGAATAGGGGGACGAGCGGCGAGTGGAGCGGAGGGACGGCTTAGCCTGCGGAGCATGTAAACGGCGCGCGGCGGAAGTAGATCTTGTTACCCGGTCGTGCTTCGTCCCCTGCCCTACACGGACAGCGCTGGCGGTGGTGCCCGTCAAGGCGGCCAGAAAGAAAACGAAAAGGGCTGTTCGCACCATCGGAAGCGCGCGGAAAATCGAGAGCATCACTAGTGTAAGACGCAAAAGAGACGATTTCGAGTGCCTATTGGGGTTCGGTTTCGTCCGATAAGTTTCACCGTGGGCACTTGGAACTCGTATGCTGTTGAAAATATGCATCTTGTACAATGAAAACCATCACGCCCAATGAGGGATTATGGTGAGGGAAAAGAAGTGGTTGCCAATCGTGGTGCTTTGTCTGCTCGCTGTGCAGGGTGGCCAGACCGCATTCGTCATTCATGGGAATCACTTACTTTTGACGAGGGCAACCATATGTTTGCCGGTTTCATGATGCTCCACAGAGGCGATTACGGCCTTCATCTTGAGCATCCGCCGATGGTGTACAGCGGCAGGTCCACTGAACCAGGCTGCAGCGCACTAGCTGTTCTCATTTAAACGCGAGGCTTGCTCTGCCTTGCGGAGGGCCTTCACGTCGAGAAGATCCTGTTCCCTGCCGGAGGCGAGCTTGTTGCGAATCAGATCGTCTCTGGATATGACGCTGGCGGGGGTGTCACCATCGATTGAGCCCTCGATGCGATTAGACCAAGCCTCGTCGAACGTGACACCATCAATGCGCTGTAAGACGTCGATGCGATCAGGTGGCTGACCGATTTGAAAAGTTGATCCATCTGTAAAATCTTTCGGACTCATATCTTCCAATGGAGCACCGAATTGAGCTAAGGCACGAAAGACGGCTTGAGAATTTTGTTCGTCAGAACGGATGAACAGGTCGAGATCTTTTGTTGCACGCGGCTGCGCGTGGACACCGAAGGCGTGGGCGCCAATGATTAGATATTTAACCGCGTTGGCGTTGAAGGCCCGGAGAAGGTCTTTGAAGTCCTTCGTCATCATTTGTCGGCACTCCTTTAAACGCAGCAGCGAAGGAGTACGCCGCCTCGCTCAGTTCACAGACAGCAACCAATCGCTCGCCCACAGGACGGCTCTGCCAATAACGGTAGGTTTCTGCCTCTTGCTCTTCCGGGTCGGTGACGCGACGAATTGATTTGTCCATAATGCCACCTTGTGATTCGATACGTCTCACTTTTTTTCCGACAATGCCAAACAAAGAATAAGGGAGCCCGGCTGGTTTTCTATTTGGGATGCCAGGTCTCAGAATCGAGACCTGGGGCACCCATTGTGGCTGGGCACCAATTCGTCGGGGGCACCCATTGGTGTTGCCCTACTGCAGCAGTGTTGGCTCTTCGTCTTTCAGTTCTTCTGGTGGAATGATCACGGCGGCGGCTACCTTATCGTCGGCATCGAGATTGAGCAGGCGCACGCCCTGGGTTGCGCGGCCGGCCGCGCGAATCGATTTTGTGTCTATACGAATGATCTTTCCGAACTGACTGATGACCATCAATTCAGATGTTTCATCCACCAGCAGGATCGCTGCGGACTTGCCTACTTTGGAATTTGCCTTGAGATTGTTAACGCCCTGCGCTGCGCGCGCTGTGAGTCGATACGCGTCAATGTCGGTGCGCTTGCCGCAGCCATTTTCAGTGACGGTGAGGATAAGGAACTTGCTGACGCCGAGTCGCTCGTCCAATTCCTTGAGAGCCTTGTATGTATGGTCAACGGCTTTCTCTGCAGCATTTTCAGCGGCCTTCAACTTCTCATCTGTCGGGGCACCGTTCCTGCGATCCTCGCGTGCTTTCTGCAGAAGGTCTTTGGCTTCTGCGTACGCTGTTCGCAGCGCGGTGAGCCGTGGCGTGAGGTTAAGTTCCGCGGCGCATTTGTCGCGATTTAGATCTCTGGTCACATCAGAATCGGTGATAGCCACGCCGATGACCTGATCGTTCTTCTTAAGCGTGATGCCCTTGTTTCCAGCGGCGTTGCGGCCCATGGGACGCAGGCCCGATCCGCGCTCGGCGTCATATTCTTCTTCGAAGCGAATGGCCATGCCCTCGCGCGTGGCGAGGAAGATGGTCTGTTTACCGTCGGTGATGCGCGCGTCGATGAGGTCATCGTCTTTATCGATAGCGATGGCAATGATGCCGCGCGACATGACGTTGCTGAAATCCTTGAGCGGGGTCTTTTTGACAATGCCATTGCGCGTGGCAAAAAAGATGAATTTACCTTCTTCTTCAAGATCGCGGATGGCGAGAATGGTGCGCACGTGTTCGCCAGGTTGAAGATTGAGCAGGCTCTGCATGCTCTTGCCCTTGCCTGCCGCACCCACGTCGGGAACTTCATACACCTTGAGCCAATAGACGCGGCCCGTGTTGGTAAAGCAAAGCAGGAAGGCGTGGGTCGAATCGACGATCAACTGCGAAACAAAATCTTCTTCGCGCGTCTTCATACCGGTGCGGCCGGTGCCACCACGCCGCTGTTGACGATAGATGCTGATCGGCGTGCGCTTCAAGTAGCCTTGATGGCTGACGGTGACGGCAACCTGTTCGTCGGCGATCAGGTCCTCTAGCTGCAGTTCAGCGGACTCGTCGATGATCTGCGTTCGGCGCGCATCGCCATAGCGGTCGCGCACGTCCTCTAGCTCCTTGATGATGACGGCACGGAGCTTTTCTTCGCTGCCTAGGATCGACTCATATTCGGCGATCCGGCCGCGAACTTCTGCTAATTCCTTCAAAATTTCGCCGACCGAAAGTTGCGTGAGGCGATAGAGTTGCAACTCGAGAATCGCATCGACCTGGCGCAGCGTAATGCCACGCTCCTCGTTGGGCAGCCGCGCGCGGTCAAGGTTGATGACGATGTCAGTTCCCTTGCCCCAGGCGTAAAGGTTTTCGCGAGCCTCGGCGCGCGAACTCGAGGCGCGAATAAGACGAATTACCGTATCGAGATTGTCGAGGGCAATCTTGTAGCCTTCGAGAATGTGTTCGCGCTCGCGGGCCTTGCGCAGCAGGAAGACGGTGCGGCGCTGCACCACATCGATGCGGTGATTGATGAAGCAGCGAATGGCATCGTCGAGCGGCAGTTCTTTGGGCTGACCGTTGAGTACGGCCAGGAAGATCATGGAGAAGCTCTCTTGCATCTGGGTGTGCTTGTAGAGCTGATTGAGCACGATCTCAGGCTGAGCGCCGCGCTTGAGTTCGATGACGATGCGCATGCCATCGCGATCGCTCTCATCGCGCACGTCGCCGATGTCGTCGACGATCTTTTCGTTGACCAGTTCAGCGATGCGCTCGATCAGTTTTGACTTGTTGACCTGGTAAGGAATTTCAGTGACGATGATCGCCTGCTTTTCCTTGGTCATGTTTTCAGTGGCTACTTTGGCGCGCATCATAAAACGGCCGCGGCCGGTCTTGTAAGCCTGCGCGATGCCGGATTTGCCATAGAGGAAGCCGCCGGTGGGAAAATCCGGACCCTGCACGTACTTCAAAACATCGATCAAGCCGGCATTGGGATTCTTGACCAATTCGATGGTAGCGTTGACCACCTCAGTAAGGTTGTGCGGCGGAATGTTGGTGGCCATGCCGACGGCGATGCCGCTCGATCCGTTGACAATGAGGTTGGGGATGCGCGTGGGCAGGACCGTTGGCTCAAAGGTGGATTCGTCATAGTTAGGGACGAAATCTACCGTCTCCATGTCGATGTCGGCCATGAGTTCGCCGGCAATGCGCATCATGCGGCACTCGGTATAGCGCATTGCGGCTGGTGGATCGCCGTCGACCGAGCCGAAGTTTCCCTGCCCATCCACTAGCGGGTAGCGTAGCGAAAATGGCTGGGCCATGCGCACCAGCGTGTCGTAGATGGCGGAGTCGCCGTGGGGGTGGTAGACGCCCATGGCCTGGCCGACAATCTTTGCACACTTGGTGTATTTCTTGTTGTACTCCAGGCCCATCTCGCTGAGGGTATAGAGCACGCGGCGATGCACCGGTTTCAATCCATCGCGGGCATCGGGGAGCGCTCGCCCAATGATGACCGACATCGAATAATCGAGATAGGAGCGGCGCATCTCCTCTTCAATGTTGATGGGGATGATGTTGGTGCCCCTGTGGGGCGGGGTGCCGCCGTCAAGCGGGAGGAGAGGGTTCTGTTCGTCTGCCATAGGGTTTTCTAAGCTCGCTGAAAGAGCGGCAAAAAAGGACCGATAAAAGCGGGGCCGGGATTTCGCGGGCTACCCTGACAGTTTACGCCTTGAAGCAGCATTTTAACAAGGCCATAAATTGTAAATAAGCCCTTATTTTAGTTATATTTATGGATGAGTCAGGGATAGCTCAAAAAGGCACCGCCAAACGTTGTTAAAAGCGAGCGATTTTGGTGAACCCTCAAGCCACCGACGGATCAGCGGCGTTGTGACTTTCCTCTTTGAATCTGAGCAAGATTCTATGCGTGGGTGTCGGGTGTTTTGGACTTTTCAGAGCAGTCCGGGGAGGCTGAGCAGACAGAAGACCACCTGCAGCAAAACTACGGTACACGCGGCTGCGATGGCTAGCTTGCCGTGGGGACCTTCAAAGGCGTCAGCGAACACTCCCCCAACGAAGGTGAGCAAAAACGGCAACGCCCATAACCACGGCGTCGCGGGTACTCCGGTGGTCACAAGAAGAAACAGGACCAACGCGCAGAGCAAGGGCGCGGTATTGCCGAAATAGCGGGAGCGGCGCGCACCCAGGTAGAGCAGCAGGGCTGCTGCCGCGGCAACGGTAATGCCGGCGTTGCGCAGAGAAGAGAAGAATCGCCGGGCCGGGTCGAGGGATATCCAAAGAAAACCGGCAGCTGATCGAAACAAATAGCTAAAGGCGTCAGGTGAGAAGTTGTAGCAGGCAAAGACAATCACCAGCGCACCTACGGAGGCGAGCAACACGACGGGGAGCACCTGGCTGCGTCGGCCCTCCGCCACCCAGAGCATCAAAGCCAGGCCCAGAAGTGCCGTAAGGGGCAGCGCGGCAATATGTGAGGCGGCAGCGATTCCAAAGAGAACGGTGAGCAGCAGGATGCGCGGACGCCATTTACGCCTTGGCCCTTGCATGGCGTGCGCCACGCCGATGCAGGTGTAGATACCCCCGTAGACTCCGAGGGTGGCGAAGATCTCAGCGGTGGGCGTAACGCAGGCAAGCAGGATCGCGGGTGAGAAGCAATAGAGGGCGAGCGCCATATATCCGCCCATATTGCCGTAAAGGCGCCGCGTCACCCACCACAAGCCTGCGCCGAGTATGCAGCCTGCGGCCAGGAAAGGCAGCCGCAGGAGCAGCAGGATGTGGGTCATCTGGTGACGCAATTCCCAGGTTCCCAGCTCGGCAATGCTCTGGCCGGTGCCCGGTTGCAGGATGCGATCTTCAGGCTTGCGGAAAAGATCGGCGGCGCGATTAAGCAGAAGGTTGAGCGTGATGGGGAGGCCGGCTAGCCGGTAAGCGAAAACGCCATCATGAATATTGCCGCAAGTGGTGAAGTAGCCGGCCAGCGGCGAGGGCCGTTCCCAAGTCTCGCGGCCGCAGCGTGCGTACTGGTAATCACGATCGGAGAGGGCTTGATGTCCAGTGAGCCACAGGCCTTGCGCCAGGAAGAGCAACAGCATGCTTGCGGCGATGCGCTGCGGCAAGTTGAAGTGGAAGCGTCGAATGCGGGCGAAAGCATGAGTCATCGATCAGAAAACAGTATGGATCAGTCTAAATGGTTAAAACGGATGGGGTTTCCGCGGCACAGCAGAAGAACCTCCGGAACTACTGACTCCGCAGGGAGCGAGTCATTCCAACAACTAGAAAGCCGCCCCGAAGAGCGGCTTTCTATGGATGTACGGGTGCTGCTAGTTGAAAATGGCTCCGACGGTGTCGTCCCCGTCCAGAGTGACCGTGCAGCTGTTGGGTCCGGCGGCGGTGATCGGCAATAAGGCCGTGCAATTGTAGGACCATCCGCCGAAGTTGATTCCTGATTCTGGGGGCGCGGTCAAAGTGACCACGGTACCTGCCGGGTAGGCGGCGGTGCAAACTGAACCGCCCGTTCCGGTCCATCCCGGGCCGCAATGCAGGACGTTCGCCGTACCGGTAGCGGAAGGTGCCGTGATAAGCCATCCGCCAGTGCTCAGCCCCTCGTTGTAGACCGTGAGAGTTGAGAGAAGTCCCTGACCGATAGGGCCGTAGCAAGAACCTGGAGTGGGCGGGATGCCGTTGGGATTCGGTAGAACCAGGGGGCAGGCAAATGTTGCCGTGGCGGTTTGAACCGAGCCGTCGGTGGCGATCGCCTCAGCAATGATCGTGGCATTACCAGTTCCCCAGGCACTCGCAACGCCGGCATTTTCCTTGCCTTGTCCGGTGCTGTTATTTGAGCTTACCGGGAAGACTTCTGGGGCTGAGGAAAGCCAGGTGACTGAATTCGTCAGATCCCTGACGTAAGGAGCGGTGGAGAATGTTCCGATGGCTAGGAATTGCCCCGTCTCCTGCAAGTAGCCAACCGTTATCGAGCTGGGAATGATGGTGAGCGAAAGTAGAGGCTCGGGCGCGGTGGTCAGGGCGACGGAGACGGTCGCTTGCGCTGTCACCACGGAACCATCGGGGTTGGTCAATAAGGCCGTGATGGTGCTGCTGCCCACACTTACCCCGGCAGCGAGCCCGGTGGCGCTTACCGTGACCACCGACGGAACGCTGGAGTTCCAACTGACAAGCGGCGAGTTGCTCACATTTTGGGTCAAGCCGGTACTCCCGGAAGTGGCAAGCGCGATGAATTGGCCGGTCTGGCCCGAGGCCGACAGCGACTCTGAGCCTGGCGTAATGGTGAGAGCGGTGTACTGCTGGGTCGCTCCGCCCGTTACGGTGAATGTAGCGGTTCCCGTCACGACTGTCCCGGCAGAGGGGTTGGCGTAGAGTGCCGTAATGGTCGCGGTTCCCTTACTTACGCCAGTGGCCAGTCCCGCCCCGTTGATGGTAGCGATCTGGGAGCTGCTTGATTTCCAGGTGACCACGCCCGTTAGATCGACCGTAGCGCCCGAGGAAGTGGTGCCGATGG
This sequence comes from Acidobacteriaceae bacterium, assembly GCA_025350325.1. GTDB lineage: Bacteria > Acidobacteriota > Terriglobia > Terriglobales > Acidobacteriaceae > Telmatobacter. The sequence continues at coordinate 42,823 of JANXYB010000153.1, read as the reverse complement.
CGATAAACTGGCTGGTTTGCGTCGGGCTCGACACTGATTGAACGAGTGGAATGATCGCAACCGAAACGATGTTCCCGCCGGCTGTTCCCCCGCCTGTTGAGCCCGTGACTGTGATGACCGCGCTTGCTGAAGCAGGACCGTTGAAGGCAGATCCGCTGGCGGTAATCGTTGAGGTGCCGGCGCCGACTGCAGTTGCGGCCCCGGATGTTGTGATGGTCGCTACCGAGGCATTGCTCGAGCTCCAACTAACCTGCCCGGTTATGTCCTTCGACTTGAGGTGACTTGCATTGCCGTAGGTCCCGGTTGCGGTAAATTGCACAGTCTGGCCGAGGGTCAGCGCCTGAGCAGTAGGCGCAACAGTGATCGAATCGAGCCCAGAGGGGTTGGTGCAGCCTACAAACGGCACCACGAGGCCGATCAGCAGAAGTGCCGGCAATAACGAACGATTACGCATAAAATCTCCTGGCGTTTCCGCCACAGCTGGCTTACGTTGACCGCTGCCAACCAACCTTTGAATGGCCTCGCCGTTAACTAACCGGTACAAGCTGGCACATTCCCTTTTCCCTCAAATGGGAAGAATTCGTCTCGTTCCGGCCGCATCGAAGTCTGTGCCATGCCGGATAAAAACGCGCCCATTTTGCGGTCCACTGCCCGCGAGCGGCTGATCTCCGCTTCCCCACGGTTGCAATCTTGGAGTTGGGGCAATCATACGGCAGACCCATGCGCCATTCAACTGCTTCATGGAACTTTGGTACCTGTAATGCAACGCGGGTGCTCTAAGCATGACCCCGGTTGAAGGCGCGGTCAACGTTACCTCGGGTGCATTGGCAAGCTAGGCAGGGTCGCCATGGTATCTGACTGGCTGAAATATGACGGCGCGCCAGAGTTTTGCTGGGGCAAGCGCTAACCGCTACACTGCTCCCATCATGGCCATTGCGCGGGACGACTCTCCGGAACGACTGGTCAGCGCATCGCGCGCCGACGAAGAACAGGGCTTCGAGCTGAAACTGCGGCCGCGCTGGCTGCGGGAATTCATCGGGCAGTCGAAAGCCAAAGAGCAGTTGGCCATCGCATTGGAGGCCGCAAAATCGCGCGGTGAGGCGCTCGATCATGTGTTGCTGTTTGGTCCGCCGGGGTTGGGTAAGACGACCCTGGCTACGATTATCGCCAACGAACTTGACGTCGGATTCCAGCAGACATCGGGGCCGGCTCTGCAGATACAGGGCGACTTGACCGCCATCCTCACCAACCTGCGAGACCGGCAGGTTTTGTTTCTCGATGAGATACATCGGATGCAGCCAGTGCTCGAAGAGAAACTTTACACGGCGCTAGAAGACTACAAACTCGACATCATCATCGGGCAAGGGCCGGCAGCACGCACCCACGTGATGGAGATCAGGCCATTCACTTTTATTGGCGCGACGACGCGGCCGGGTCTGCTCAGCTCGCCGTTGCGTTCGCGCTTCGGCATACTGCTGCGGTTGGAGTTTTATACCGAAGAGGAACTACGCGTCATCGTGGAACGCTCGGCGGAAGTGATGGGGGTGCCGATCGACGCGGATGGAGCGGCGGAAATTGCGCTGCGTTCGCGCGGCACACCGCGCATTGCCAATCGACTGCTGCGGCGGGTGCGCGACTTTGCCCAGGTGCGCGGCACGGGTGTCATCGACCGGGCTACGGCCAACTCCGCTCTCATGCTGCTCGAAGTGGACGCGCACGGATTCGACGAAATCGATCGCCGGCTGATGCTGACCATCATTCAAAAATATGACGGCGGCCCGGTGGGGCTGGGTACATTGGCTGCGACCCTAGCCGAAGAAGAGGAAGCGCTCGAAGAGGTCTATGAACCGTTCCTGATTCAAATCGGTTTCTTAGATCGGACGCCGCGCGGGCGGGTGGCTACGCGATTGGCCTATCAGCATTTTGGGATAGCTATGCCGGGACGACAGCCGGGGCTATTCTAGCGCGTTGCCAGACGGGCGGAGTTACAAGAGTTATCGGAGTTCAGGAGAAGTAACATGGCACTTACAGAGTCAACCATGCTCGAGTTAGGGACGACGGCACCGGACTTCGCGCTGACGGACGTGGTGAACGGCAAGTTAATACGGCGAGATGACTTTCAAGGGCACAAGGGTTTGCTGGTGATGTTCATCTGCACACACTGCCCGTACGTGAAGCATATTGAGAAGGGCCTAGCTGCGCTGGGCATGGACTATGACGACAAGCCGGTAGGCATTGTGGCAATCAGCAGCAATGATGCCGCGACTTACCCCGACGACAGTCCGGCGGGGCTCAAAAAGCAGGCGCAAACGATCGGTTTTCGCTTCCCATATCTGTACGATGAATCGCAACAGGTCGCGCACGCATACAAGGCGGCATGCACACCTGACTTCTTTTTGTTTGATGGAGATTTGCGTCTGGTGTATCGCGGGCAGTTCGATGATAGCCGCCCGGGCAATGGGGTTGCGGTAACCGGAAAAGATCTGCGGACTGCGCTCGATGCGGTGCTTGACGGCAAGCAGCCGGCAGCAGATCAAAAGGTTTCGATTGGCTGCAACATCAAATGGAAGGCGTGACCGGCCAGACAAGCCGCCGCTTCAAAGCGGCAGGCTTTTAAGATAAGCGCGAAATTTGTCGCCAAACTCGGGGCGCTTGAGCGCGAACTCTACCATGGCCTGCAACATTCCAAATTTGTCGCCGGCATCGAAGCGCTTGCCTTCAAACGTGTAGCCGAAAACTTTTTCTTCCTTGAGCAACGCCTTGATGCCGTCGGTGAGCTGTATCTCGCCGCCCGCGCCGGGCGTGGTCTGCTCGAGCAGAGCGAAGATGCGCGGGGTGAGCACGTAACGGCCGATGATGGCCTGCTTAGAGGGGGCGTCTTCAAACCTGGGCTTCTCGACCATGCCGGTGCAGTTGTAGATGCGGCTGTCGCTTGCATCCTGCGATCCGGCCAGCACCCCGTAGGCAGAGATGCCTGGTCCCTCGACGGTCTGCGTGGCGAGCACTGAGCCGCCGCGCTGGTTGAATACATCGATCATCTGCTTGAGACAAGGCACCTCGGCATCGATCACATCGTCGGGCAGAATGACGGCGAAGGGTTCGTCACCTACAAGTTCCTTGGCGCAGAGCACGGCGTGGCCGAGTCCCTTCGGTTCCTTCTGGCGAACATAGCTGATATGCGCGAGTGAGGAGACGCCGCGCGAAACCGCCAGCAATTCACTCTTGCCTCGGCGTTCGAGAGTTGCGTCAAGTTCGAAGCTGTGATCGAAGTGGTCTTCCATCGCGCCCTTGCCGCGCCCGGTAACGATGATGATGTGTTCGATGCCTGAGGCGACGGCCTCTTCAACGCCGTATTGGATGATGGGCTTGTCGACCAGCGCCAGCATTTCTTTGGGGATCACTTTTGTGGCGGGCAGAAATCGTGTGCCCAAACCGCCGGCGGGGAAAACCGCTTTTCGTACTCGCTTGCTCATTTCACTTGCCTCTTCTCGAAACATGCCCGCCTAAAACAGTGGATGCGCGAACAGCAATTCATTACAAGGCTGGAAGTTCTTTACAGTGCGGGGGAGTCGTCTCCAAGTAAAGCTTCGCGCGCAATCTTGATGGGCGGGAAACCCTGACGAAGAAAATTGTCGTGAAATTGTTCCAGCGAAAACGTAGTTCCCTGCTTCCGCTGTAGGTCTTCACGCAGTTTCATAATCTCGATTTTGCCCAAGGTGTAGTAAAGATAGGTAGGATCGCCTGCGCCGCGTTTAGTCTCAACGATTGCCGTCTCTTTGGATTGATAGCCTTCTTTTTGAAAGAAATCGATGGCCTGATCGAGGCTCATCTTCCCCGTATGCATTTGGATGCCTACTATAAAGCGCGCGTTGCGCAGCAGAGCGTCCTGCAGTTGGCCGAGGCGCAGGAATTTTGATTCGCGTTCGTCTTTGGCTCCGGCGCCGGGTTGGCCATAACCCTGATCGAGCATCATCTGCTCAGTGTAGTGCGCCCATCCTTCAACGTTGGTGTTGGAGCTAAGCACTTTGCGCACGCGGCTCGGCGCCTGCGATGAGAACAGGTACTGTACGTAGTGGCCGGGATAGGCTTCGTGCACCGATGTCGAAATGACAGTGCCTACATTAAATGCATGCATGAAGCCCTCAACCTGCGCGGGTGTCATGGATGGGTCGGGCAGCGTGACGTTGAAATAGGAATCAGTCGCATGCTTCTCGTAAGGGCCCGGCGAATCCATGCTGGCGAACGTGGTCGCACGCATGAATGGCGGTGTCTCTTCAACGATGGGTCGCACATCCGACGTGATGGTCAGAATGTGATGTGTGCGGATGAAGCTCAGAAGGCTGTCGAAGGTTGCGCGGAACGCATCGATCAGATGATCGGGTGGGGGATGGTTTTCGCCAAGCTGCATCAAGACAGCGCGGGGGTCTTTGCCTGGTTCGAGCTGTTTAGAGACTTGCGCGAATTGCTGCTGGTTGCGGCGCATATCGGCCCAGCCGATTTCGAGAAGTTTGTCGAGTGGCACATCGACCATCTCGTCGTATTGCAATTTCTTTTGGAAGGTCTCAGCACCGATGCGGAAGTCGCCGTTCGATTGCGCCAGCAAATCTGCTTTGAGCCACGAGAGGTAGTTTTTCAAGGCCGCGATTACGGCTGCGTTAGTCTCGGACAAGTGCTGTTTCAGTCCGGTGTCGTGTGCATCGGCGAAGGCCAGCGGCACGTCGTGTTCGAAGAAACTGATGACGCCCGGCAATTGCTCGATGGCGATTTCAGTGAACACGCGCGGCGGATTTTTCAGATTGCCGCGCGCTTCGTCTAGCAGGGCGGGCATCTGCTTTTCGCGGGCAATGAGAGAGCGCAAACGGTCGTCGGGCGAAGCAAATTTCCGTTCCATTAGCGTGAAGGCGGCATTGGCGCAGGCGGTTGAGTAGTTGTCGGCGTTCTTCGCCGAGGGACGGATGGTTTGCAGAGTCAGGAGCCGGGAATGAATGTTGCCAAGGAGAATTGTGCGGTCACCGCGGGTCGTCTGGTCAAGCGTGCCGGCTGGAATTGCGGAGACGCGCTTCTCGAAGTTGGTGAGTGCCGCAATTTCGGCGTTGATGGATTTCGATGAAAAGTCTTCGAGCCTGGTGTCGTATTGGTGATAGCCAGCGGTGGTTCCGGCGGTGGGCTGGTAGAAAAAGTAGACGTTGTCTAAATATTCGTCGGCAACCTTATGGAATTTGATTTTGGAGCTTTGGCTTTCGGCTTGAACCGTAATCGCGGATGACATGCATGCTCCAATGACGAGTAGGACTGCGGTTCTGATCACATTGCCTCTCAAGTAAACGGAATTTCTCATGCGTTGACTGGCGCCGGGGCCAGCTTGGTAAGCAAGTCGCGAATCTCAAGCAAAACATCATCGGGCCGCGTGGCGGCAAGGGGAAACTTGAGCAAGCCCTGCGGCGTGAATTGTGCACCACGCTTCGCATAACGCGCCACGAGGCGCATCAATTGCTCCGGATCGACCGCGGCATGCTCGGTGAAACGCATCTGCAATTCAGCACGCTTACGGTCGATCTGCGCGATGCCAATGCGCTCACACTCAAGACGCAACGATGCAGCCTCGAGCAGATAGACAGTGGAGTCGGGCAGTTGACCGTAGCGGTCTTCCATCTCCGCACGCAGGTCGGCCAATTCTTTTTCGCTGGTGCCGCCGGCAATCTTTTTGTAGAGGCGCAAGCGTTGATTTTCTTCAGGTACATAGCTCTCATCAATGCGCAGCGCGATGCCGAGATTGAGTTGCGTCGCGGGTCGCTCATCGCTGCTCTCGCCCTTCAATTCCTTGACTGCAGCCTCAAGCATGGAGGTATACAGTTCAAATCCTATGGCCTCGATGTGGCCACTCTGCTCGCCGCCAAGCATGTTGCCCGCGCCTCGCAATTCAAGATCGAGAGCAGCGATTTTGAAACCCGCTCCAAGGTCGGAGAATTCCTTGAGGGCCGCGAGGCGGCGGCGTGCAATCTGGGTGAGTTCTTGCTCCGGGGGAATGAGTAAATACGCATAGGCGCGACGATTGGATCGGCCGACGCGACCGCGCAGCTGGTAGAGTTCGCTGAGCCCGTGGCGATCGGCGCGGTTGATGAGAATGGTGTTTGCCAGAGGGATATCGAGGCCATTTTCAATGATCGTAGTCGCCACCAGCACGTCGAATTCGTGATGCATAAAAGCCAGCATCACGGCCTCGAGTTCCTTCTCGCCCATCTGGCCGTGGCCAACGGCTACGCGCGCGCCGGGCACCAACTCCTGAATGCGCGCGGCGATTTCATAAATTGACTCCACGCGGTTGTGAACGAAGTAGACTTGCCCGCCGCGCTCCAGTTCCACTTCGACCGCAGAGCGCACAATTTTCTCATCGAACTTGGCCACCACGGTTTGGATCGCCATGCGATCTTTAGGCGGCGTTTCAATGACGCTCATATCGCGCAGGCCAACCAGCGACATGTGCAGCGTGCGGGGAATCGGCGTGGCCGACATGGCGAGCACGTCGATTTCCTTACGCATTTGCTTGAGACGCTCTTTGTGGCGCACACCGAAGCGCTGCTCTTCATCGACGACCAGCAGGCCGAGATCTTGAAACTTGATGTCTTTGGAAAGGATGCGATGGGTACCGATGAGTATATCGACCTTGCCTGTTTCGACTTTTTCGACAATCACCTTTTGCTCCTTCGCGGAGCGGAAGCGCGAAATCATTTCGACGTTGATGGGGAACTGCGAGAAGCGGCGTTTGAATGTTTCGAAATGCTGAAAGGCGAGCACGGTCGTGGGGGTGAGCACGGCCACTTGTTTGCCATCCTGCACAGCTTTAAAAGCGGCGCGCATGGCGACCTCGGTCTTGCCGTAGCCTACGTCGCCGCAGAGCAGGCGGTCCATCGGCGTGGTCGCTTCCATGTCTTGCTTGATGGCGGCGATGGCCGAAAGTTGATCGTCGGTTTCACTGTAATCGAAAGAGCCCTCAAACTCGCGCTGAAAATCATTGTCGGGCGCAAAGGCCACGCCTTGCGCGGTGTGGCGTGTGGCGTAAAGTTTGAGCAACTCGCCGGCCATGTCTTGCATGGCTTTCTTGACGCGCGCCTTGGTCTTGGTCCACTGCTGCGAGCCAAGCCTGCTGAGGATGGGCGCGGGACCGGTATCGGTGGAGCGGTACTTCTGAATCAGGTCGAGGCGCGTGAGCGGCACGTAGAGCTTGGCCTGCTCGGCAAATTCCAGGATCATGAATTCAACGGATAGACCGTCCTGCACGATCTCTTTCAAGCCATGGTACTGCGCGATTCCATGCTCAACGTGAACGACGTAATCGCCGATGGCAAGATCGCGGAAGTCAGAGAGAAAAGCTGCCGTCTTGGATCGCTTGGGCTCGGGGCGCGCCGTGACATCGGCATCGTCCGACAGATCGTTTGCCCCGAAGATGACGAGACGCGCATCGGGAAAGCTGACGCCCGAAGCGATGGGCGTGCGGACGATGACGGGCACGCGCAAATCGCCGGCCATGAAGCTCGCCTCGTCGAGCATGGTTTCGCCGCCGGGGTGAACGGAGCGGCTGCCCAGGCGGTATGGAATCTGGTATTCGCGTAACAGGGTGGCAAGACGTTCAACGTCGCCCTGGGTGGGTGCGGCGAGCACGATGCGCTGTTCCTCCGCCATCAAGTTGCGTAACTGATCAACGAGAGCGGGGATCGACCCGTGAAAGCGAAACGTAGGCCGGGAATTAACGGCGATTTCGCCCAGCGTGTTGTCCTGGTCTAGCACGTCGATAGCGCCGAGTTGATCGAGGTCGAGGCCATGATGGGTTTCTAGCAGGCCCTCTAAAACTTCGGGGCGGAGATAAATGTCTTCTGGGCGAATGAGCGAGCCGATACCGGAGCGCTCGTGGCGCTGCTCGACCTTGTTCCACCAGCGGTCTATTTGATTGCGCACCATGGCGGGCTCGTCGACAAACAGTACGCAACGCGGCAGCAGCTTGAGCAAGTGACTATCGGCACCGGCGACGGCAGTGAAGAATTCCCAACCCGGAAAAACGCTGACGCCGCCGGCAGCCGCGGCTTCAACGGCCATATCGTTGTCTTCATCGCCCTCGTCCGTTTCCACCCGCTGACGGCTAAGGCGTGCGTGCACGGCGGCGAGCAGATGTTCGGTGACCGGCGTCTCGGTCAGGGGCAACAACTGCATTTCATCGACCCCGGATTGCGAACGCTGCGTCTCCGGGTCAAATTTGCGAATGGTTTCGATTTCATCGCCGAAGAATTCGAGGCGCACGGGGCGATCGGATTCAGGCGAATAGACATCGAGGATGCCGCCACGACGCGTGAACTGGCCGGGCATTTCGACGAGGTCCATCTGCGTGTAGCCGACGCTGGCCAGATGCGCGGTGAGCATTTCAACATCGACCTCTTCGCCGCGGCGCACGGTAACGGAGAGGCTGGTGTAGTAGCTGCGATCAAAAAGCTTGAGTGCCACAGCCTCGACGGGCGCGATCAAGATTGAGACGTCGCCGGTTGCCAGCTTCCACAAAGCCGCGGCGCGCTGCTCCTGCACGTCGGGATGCGGCGAGAGGTTTTCAAAGGGCAGCACGTCGTGGGCGGGGATGCGCACCACGCGCGCGGGATCGATGGCGCCGGTCAGTTCACAACCGGCACGAAGCGACGGCTCCAGTTCTTCAGCAGCCTTGTTGTCAGCCACCACGACGATCACGGGATTCTTGGCGGCGCGCGCCATCAGGGGCAAATAGAGGGAACGTGCGGTGGTGGTGAGTCCAGACACACGCCTGCGCCCCGTAGCGAGGCTGAGGTGCCTGCGTACGCGATCGAAGGAGGAGGAGTGCTCCAGCTCCGCGAAAATCTCGCGGACAAACGGGAGTATCATGCATCGCTAGTTTAGCAGCGTCGGCGACCAGGAAATCTCGCGGGGTGGGAGCGTTAAATATAGCTCAGAGGGGTGTGGGTTCGCGCGTAGAAGAGCCCTCCGCCGACGTGGCGGCGCCAAGCACCATGCAGGTCGCAATGGTCCACAGGCCGATGGAGTAGCTGTGGGTGAAATCGTAAAGCCAACCCATGAGAAACGATCCGGTGAAGCCGCCGATGGCGCCGACGGAGTTGATGATGGCGATGGTTGCGCCGGCACTTCCGGAACCCATGCGCGCAGTGGCCGTGCTCCAGAATAGGGGCAGGGATGCAAAGGCACCGGAGGCGGCAACCGAGAGGCCGAGTAGGGCTCCGGCGAGGCTGTGAACCAGCGCGGCGGCGAGAAATCCCATCCCCGAGAAAAGGAACATCGCGGGCAGCCAGTACGCTCCACGCTGGCGGCTCACCAGCAGCATGGTGACGGCGCCTGCAAGATAGGGCACGGCAGTCCACCAGCCCGTCGCGAGGGTGGACGATCCCGCTGACACGAGGAGCTTAGGCAACCAGAAGCTGAGGCCGTAAAGCGCCACGCTGAAGAGGAAGTACGTAACCGATGCGCGCGCCGTGCTAACCCACGCTGGAGCGCGGCCCGACTGGCTGGTTGGTTCATCGGCACGGAGTTCAAAGGCGAGTTGGGCTTTTTCGGATGGGGTAAGCCAGGGTGCGACTGCTGGAGTGTCGGCGAGTACGAACCAGGTCGCCGCGCCTAGAACGATGGCGGGCGAGCCCTCGAGCAGGAAGAGCCACTGCCAACCCTTGAGAGCCAGCATGTTGTGCAGGAGCAATATGTGCGAGGAGATGGGCGAACCGAGGCAACTGCTGATGGGCAGGGCCATCATGAATGCAGCCATCACGCGCGAGCGCACCGTGCGCGGCAGCCACAACGTGAGATAGAAGATGACGCCGGGATAAAAGCCCGACTCGGCCACTCCCAGGAGGAAGCGAGCCGCGACATATTGCGGCCGGGTGCCGACAAAGGCGGTAGCTATCGAAACTACGCCCCAAGCCACTACCAGTGAGGCAATCCAGCGCCGCGCACCGATGCGTGCAAGCATGAGGTTGGCGGGAACTTCAAAGAGACAATAGCCGAGGAAAAAGACGCCGGCGGCAAACCCGTAGAGGCTCGCCGAGATGCCGAGGTCGCGATTCATGGTGAGTGCCGCGAAGCTGATGTTGACGCGGTCGAGGAACGCGACCATGTAGAGCAGCATCAGGAACGGAACGAGGCGCAGCGCGATTTTGCGGTATAGGGGACTCATGGCGCGGTGTTGCTGATATTCATCGGCCTCAGCATTACTTTTAGCTTGCCCGCCATGATCGAAACTCCCTAGGGCCGTTCTTTTTATTGGTCGCCTAACGATTTGGTGAATGAGTAGAAGAAGTCGAGCGACTTCCAATATGAATCGACGGGGAGGCGCTCGTCCTGTCCGTGGGCGCGGTCGTCTCCGCGCTCAAGCGCGATGGCTGAGAAGCCGTAGCAAGGAATGCCTGCCTGCGCGAAGTAGATGGAATCGCTCGCTCCGTTTTCCATGACCGGGGTGACGGGCGTGCCGGGCCAGATGGCTTGGGTCAAGCGTGTGAGTGGCTCGAAGACCTCTTTGATGGGCGTCGGCGGAGTCATGGCCCTGCGTTCGGGCGCGGTGTCCGCTACCACGCCGGCGTCGGATACATATTTCACGCTGAGCTTGCCGTCGCCGAATACGGTAATGAGTTGCTGACGAATTTCTTCGGGCGAGTGGCCAGGAAAGATGCGGCAATTCACATTGGCCTGCGCGGTCTGGGCGAGGGCGTTGTTGGCGTGCCCGGCGGTGAGCCGTGTAGCCACGCAGGTGGTGCGAAAATTGGAGTTAAAGCTCGGCTCCCCGCTTAGCCGCGCGGCGGCCGCGAGGTCAGGCGGAGTGGCCAGGATCGCGTGTATGTCCTGCGCCGTTTGGCCCGTTTCCTGAGTCGCCAAAATCTCAAACGATTTGCGTGTCACTGCGTTAAGTTCAAACGGAAACGTATAGGTGGCGAGCTTATTGACGGCGGCGGTGAGTTGATAGATCGCGTTGTCGGGACGGGGCCGCGAGCTGTGACCGCCGGGATTTGTGGCTGTCACCTGGAAATCAGCATAAACTTTTTCAGTGGCTTCGACATCGGCCACCATGGCGCGGCCGTGATCGAGGTCGATGCCGCCCGAATCAGGATTGATGACGAAGGCCGCATCGACCAGGTCGCGATGCTTTTGCACAAGCCAATCGGCGCCGTTGAATTTGCCGCCTTCTTCATCGGCGGTGAGGGCAAGAATCAGGTCTCGCTTCGGCTTATATCCCTCACGGTGTAGGCGGATGAATGTGGCTACGAGTGCAGCGTCTGACTCCTTCATGTCCTGCGTGCCACGACCGTAGTAGAAGCCGTCTTTCTCAACGAACTGAAACGGGTCGGTATGCCAGTCCGCTGGCAGAGCCTCAACGACATCGATGTGACAGAGAAACAGCACTGGCTTTTGCGTGGGCGTGCCGTCGGCGCGAAAACGGACGACCAGGTTTTGCTTGCGCGCGTCGGGGCCAAGCAGGTGGATGTCGGTGGCGGCAAATCCGGCGTCGAGAAAACGCTTCTGCATGGCCTCTGAAGCGGCAGTTACGCTTCCCTTCTCTGTGTCTGTCGTGTTGATTTCTATGAGCTGCTTGAATATTTCGCGCGCCTGGGCACGGTCGGCTTCTGACGTAGTTGGAATTGGGGTTGCTGCGGCCGGTGTCGCCGATTGGGCGTGCGCGGGCAGGGAGAGGCAGGCGGCAAAGCTGAGGGTCAAACTGCTGGTCGCGAATATTTTGCAGCGCATTACGGCATTGTACGGCGGACGGTTGGCGTGAGAAGCAATCCATCGTGCGTCGGGCGCGCAGGGGCCGGGTTTACAGTAAACGCCAAATCGATTTATCGTAGTGCGGCTACAAGTTTCGAGGTGCATCATGCAGTCAAGGCTTTTTGCTGTTGCCGTTCTTTCCGCCCTAACCGTATCCGCCATCGCTGCGACCGCGCCCGCACGTCCAAAGATCACGGGCATTTCGCACCTGTCTGTTTACACGTCGGATCCGACAGCGACGGATCACTATTACCGCGAAGTGATTGGCGCGGCAAAGGTGCCTGACCCGCAAAATCCTCAGGGTGTGCGTTATGCGTTCGGTGCGACGCAGTTTGTCGAGGTGCTGCCATTGCCTCCGAACTCCGGCATCAACCGGCTCGACCATACGGCCTACAACACGACCAGCGCCGAGGGGATGCGCAAATACCTGGCGGCGAAAGGCTGGAAGACACCGTCCAAGATCAGCAAGGGCTCGGATGGTAGTCAGTGGTTCACGGTGCTTGATCCCGAGGGCAACAAGGTGGAGTTTGTGCAGCCGCCGGCAGACGCCAAGGCTCCCGACGCACCGAATGTGGTGGGCCATCACATCATTCACGTCGGAATACTGGTGCACGACCGCGCTGCCGAAGACAAGTTTTACCGCGGCCTGCTGGGGTTTCATCCTTATTGGTTCGGAGGCATGAAGGAAAGTAAGATCGACTGGGTGAGCCAGCAGATGCCCGACAGCCGCGACTGGCTTGAATACATGCTGACCAGCGGCCCGTCAGGCACGGCCATTCCGACGAATATGTCGCAGCACGACCTGGGCGTGCTCGATCACCTCTCGGTCGGTGAAGTGTCGGTCGATACGGCTTACAAAACGCTAAAAGACGGCGGGCGACTCGAAGGCGTCAAAAACGATGGACACACGCAGATGGGCAAGGACGGCAAGGGGCAGTTCAATATGTATGATCCGGACGGGATACGGCTTGAGCTGATGAACTTCCATGCCACTGAAAAGCCTTGCTGCTCGCCCTTTACGGCGGAGGATCCAGCGGAGTAGCTACTCGTAACGTCTTGCGATCACCCCAAATCCGGGTGCCCCATCCTTCGCACAGTCGGCGGAGGATGGGGAGTCGCTCCACTGAACGTCGGCGCTTGCCCCAGTCGCGCTAGAATTTATAGATGCCCGCCACAGCGCTTTCGCCGGAAATTCTGACCAAGTACGAGCCGGTTATTGGACTCGAAGTTCATGTGCAACTGCTGACCGCCACCAAGGCTTTCTGCGGATGTGCCAATCATTTCGGATCGGAACCGAACACGAATGTGTGCCCCGTGTGCCTTGGCCTGCCGGGCGCGCTCCCCGTACTGAACGCGAAGGCGGTCGAGTTTGCAACGCTCGCGGCGCTGGCGATCAACTGCCAGGTAAGAGAGCGCTCAATCTTTGCCCGGAAGAATTATTTCTATCCCGATCTGCCCAAGGGCTACCAGATTTCTCAATTCGACAAGCCCATCGCGGAACATGGCTGGATCGACGTGCCAACGGCGGACGGGACTATCGGATCGATCAAGCGCATTGGTGTTACGCGCCTACACATGGAGGAGGATGCCGGCAAGAGCCTGCACGATGGCTTTGGCGATTCCGCCACACGCACGTATCTTGATTTAAATCGCTGCGGCACGCCGCTGATCGAAATCGTTTCCGAGCCTGACATTCGTACCCCCGAGGAGGCCTTTGAATACCTCACGCGGCTCAAGGAAATTCTGCTCTATACAGGCGTCTCCGACTGCAACATGGAAGAGGGCTCGCTGCGCTGCGACGCCAACGTGAGCGTGCGGCCAAGGGGGCAGGAAAAATTCGGCACCAAGGCGGAAGTGAAAAACGTCAACAGCTTTCGCTATATTCGCGCAGCACTCGAATATGAAATTGAGCGGCAGATCGAGGTCATCGAAGACGGCGGGCGCGTCATTCAGGAGACGCGGCTGTGGAACTCGACTGAGGGCCGCACGTATTCGATGCGGTCGAAGGAGCAGGCCCACGACTACCGCTATTTCCCTGAGCCGGATTTGCCGCCGCTGATTGTGACTGCTGAGTTTCTTGCGGCTGCAAAAGCTAAGCTTCCCGAACTGCCCGAGGCACGGCGCGCGCGCATGATGGCTGAGTACGAATTGAACGATCAGGACGCGCGTACTTTGACGGCTTCGCGGGAGTTTGCGGATCGGTTTGAAGCGGCTGCGCGCACTGCAAAAAGCCCGCGCCGCGTCGCCAATGTATTGCTGAGCGAACTCGGAGGACGGCTGAAGGCGCAGGGGTTGGAGCTGGATCAGTCCCCGGTCTCGATGGCGGGCGTAGTGCTGGCAGCGGACTTGCTGGATGAGGGAAAAATCAGCTCGAAGCAGCTCAAGCAGTTGTTCGATGTGTGCTTCGTCAGGGGCGAAGATTTCGCTGTTGCCTATGAGCGCGAGAAGCCGCAGCAAATCACGGATTCCGCAGCGATTGAGGCGATGATCGATGAAACGATCGCGAACAATCCGAAGCAGGTAGAGCAGTATCGCGGCGGAAAGAAAACGGTCGCAGCCTTTTTCGTAGGCCAGGTCATGAAGGCGTCAAAGGGTCAGGCAAACCCGGCCCTGCTCAACGAATTGGTGACAAAAAAGCTGGAGGGATAAGCCGCGGTTGGCTAGCCCCATGAGCGAAGGCGGCGAAGTCAAGACACGCGCTGCCACCGATTGTGGCGGTCGCGGCGCCGCCTACTTCATTTTCAACTCGGTCTCAAAATCAGTGTGCGCATCCCAGGCACTGACCGTCTTCATCACGCTCTTCTTACCGTCTTTCTGCGCCCAAAGTTCGTAGTCGTCCGCCATGGTGACCTGGGTAAAGCGAAACCGGCCGTCGCTCGCAGAGGTATAGCTTCGGATGGCCTTGGTTTTTAGGTTTTTGAGGAACACGGTGGCGCTCGGCACCGGCGTCGCATCGGCGTCAACCACGGTGCCCATGACATTGCGCTGCCCCATGTTTTGCGCGTAGGCAACGGAGATCCCGTCGCCTCCATGATGCTGGGCTGACGGAACCATTCCTGCGGTCAAGGCAGCAAACGCCACCGAGGCAACAAGTCGTGCGCGGTTCAATCTCAATCGTCTTCCTCTTCCTCTGAAACCAGTTCTTCTTCATCCACGATGGTGGCGTCGTCGACACGCGAAAGTTCGAGTGGCTCGACGCCGACTATTTCGTATTCGGTCCCGCATTCATCACAAGTGACTACGTCGCCTTCGTCTATTTCGTCCAGTTCGATGCTCAGTTCATTCTCGCATTCAGGGCAGCTGGTCATGGCAGCCTTTCTCTCAAAACAATTTGCAGGTAGGATGACGGTACTTGATGATACGACTCCGCTAGTTTTAGGCAAACCGGCTTAAAGGTCAAGAGGCCAGTGAACACCCGATGAAGATCGTTGAACATCGAGAGTACCACGAGCATTTCGCGCTCTAAGTCTGATAGCGAAATCGTTATTGGCGTTGCATTCCTAATTGCAATCCTCCTAAGGCTGACGCAGTCGTACCGACAACAGACTCGAATAATTGCATTTGGTTGCGGTGCCCACCCTCCTGTAGCCCCACCGGTGAAAGTGCGAGTTATGTCGGACAAAGCGACTTTCCATGACACGCCTACGTCCAACGATTTAACCTGTTGTCTGCTATGGCAAGGATTGGCGCCACTCCGTTCGCTTTCCCCGAGTTCCGCGGTGCTACCCGCCGCCTGGTGCTGGTAAATCTTGGCGCGTATTTTGCGCTGGCGCTGGCCGGGCTGGCCTTTGCCTCTACCACAAGCCGTGTGGCTCGTTTGCTGGCCTTCGATCCCGGATATTTTCTGCATGGCGCCCTCTGGCAACCCATTACCTACAGCCTTATCCACCCCACACTGCTTGGAACCCTGTTTGAACTGCTTTCGTTGTGGTTCCTGGCGGGATTTCTTGAGGCATTTCACTCAGACGTTTGGATTACAGGGCTTTATGGGTTCTCGGTGCTGGGCACAACGCTTGCCGCGTTGGCACTTTATGCGGTGAGCGGCACGCTCGGATCGGCGCTCCCCGTGGTTCCTCTATATGGTTGCTTCGGGGGTGTCTTTGGGCTTCTGGTGGCGATCGGGTTGCTCTACGGAGACACGCAGTTTCTGCTGTTTTTTACTATCGGTATCAAGGCTCGATACATGGTCGTGATCTACGCTCTGATCGCGATTGCCATGACCTTTGGCGAACAACGCATGTACGCCTTCTCGCAACTGGGCGGAGCATTGGCAGGATTCGTGTACGTTCGCATGGCCCCCAAGCGCGGGGTCTCATTCTCATTTAGCGAGCGCTGGTATGGGTTGCGCAATCGCTACTATCGCTGGAAGCGCCGCCGCGCCGCGCGTAAATTCGAGGTGTACATGCGGTCGCAGGGACGCACGGTGCGGTTCGACGGCAATGGCCGCCAGATCGACGAAGACCACGAAGACAAGAAGCGCTGGAACTAGATCCGGCACCATCACTGAAGTGCGATCCGATTGCGGGTGCCGGCAGCCATCCCAGCGCAGGAGACCGGCGCATACAGCGACGGGCCGTGGTTTGAGTTGAAGAGTTACAATCTTTTCTGAAATGTCCACCAAGATTGCCTTCCTTTTTCCGGGGCAGGGTTCGCAGACCGTAGGCATGGGCCGCGAACTCGCCGAGCGTTTCCCCGTCGCAGCAGACACGTTTGCCGAAGCCGATGAGGCGTGCGGATTTGCGCTTTCGAAGCTGTGCTTCGGGGGTCCTGAAGAAGACCTGAAGCTGACCGAAAATACGCAGCCTGCAATATTGACGGTGAGCATCGCGGCGTGGCGCGTGTTAAACGCGCACGGCGTTTCGCCGGCACTGGCTGCGGGTCATTCCCTCGGCGAGTGGTCGGCGCACGTTGCCGCGGGAACGCTCAATTTTGCCGATGCCGTGCGTGCGGTGAAGGCGCGCGGACGAGCCATGCAGCGAGCGGTTCCAGCCGGGCAGGGAGCGATGGCAGCAGTATTGTTGCTTGACGCCGCGCAGGTAGCCGAGGCTTGCATTGAAGCTGCCAATGAAACTGGCTTGCCCGTCGCGCCGGCTAATTTCAACTCTCCAGGCCAGACTGTGATCTCAGGCGCGCTAGCGGCAGTTGAGCGAGCCGCGGCGCTGGCAAAAGCAAAAGGCGCGCGGCGCGTGGTGATCCTTCCGGTGAGCGCCCCTTTCCACTGCTCGCTGATGCAACCGGCGCAGGAGGAAGTGGCACGCGTGCTGGCCGGATTGGCCCTGGCCGATCCGCAGTTTCCCGTGGCGGCAAATGTTTCAGGAGCGCTTGTCACTTCAGCACAAGGCGCGCGCGATGCGCTGATTCGCCAGGTCACCGGGGCGGTGCGTTGGGTCGATTGCACGCAAGCGCTGCTGGGCGCGGGCGCAGACCTCTTCGTTGAAGTTGGACCGGGGAAAGTGCTCTGCGGGCTTTTGAAACAGATCGATCCCACCCAAAAGTCACTCAACGTCGAGGACGCGACCAGTTTGGAGAAAACGCTGGCTGAGTTGAAAGCTTAGCCCTCATTCGCAGGTTTGAATGAAGGCCGTGCGCTTTGCGCTACAACCGATCCTTCGCGCGGATTTTGCGCCTATGGGCCGAGGTAAAGTTCCTCATCGGGCGGCGCAAAGTTGAGCGTTTTATCTTTAGGAAAATAGGTAAGAAAGAGCGCTTTGCTCTTACGGCCGTTGATCAGGATGCCCATCAACAGCACATTGTGATAGACGCGCGCGGCCACAATCTTGTGGGTCTGGATGACTCCATACTCGTTGTCGGGGCTGGTGGTACTCCAATCCTGCTGGAAGCGGGAGAATGGGTACGAGCCGTATTTCTCGGGATGCTTTTGCCAATCGGGATCGTGCAGCCAGATGCTATATGCCTTTCGCAGGTCATTTTTCTCGACCGCCTCAAGAAAATGGTTAGCGGTGGATTTGCCCGCCAGGTGGCTGTACCACTGCCAAGGCCAATCGATAGGCATGCCCGACACCAGCCAAAAAACTATCACCAGCAGCAAAACGGAGCCCACGCCGCTGTAAAACATTAATTGGCGGCGGCGATCGCGACGTTCGTCAAAGACAGGAGCATCGAGCAGGGTCATCGAACAAATTCCTCGGGTTAAGAATACAGGCATAGAACGGACCAGAAACTAGAACTCGCAACTCGATTCTGTTAGGTTGCTGGCCTCCGTTGTCATATTCACGCAGATTATCCTCTTAAGATAGACACCGCGCGTGCCGCAACTGTTCCTTAGATTGTTTCTGCCCTAGTGCCAGTCTCTGGTCCCTGTCTCTCTTACTCTTCCCGGCTGTAGGTGTTGCGATTCTTTTCCTGCTGGCGTTCGAGTCCCAGTTCGATGAGGCGCGAGATCAGATCGCGGTATTTGACGCCCGTAGCCTCCCACAGTTTTGGGTACATACTGATCTGGGTGAAGCCGGGTAGGGTGTTGACCTCGTTGAGGTAGATGCGGCGCTTGCCGTCCGGCTCCATAAGGAAGTCGACGCGGGCCATTCCCGCGAGGTCGCAGGCACGGAACGCGGCGACCGCCATGGCGCGAATTTGCGTAGACTCGGCGCGGGTTAACCTGGCAGGAATGATCGGGACCGACGCCTCGGATAAGTATTTCGCCTCGTAATCGTAAAATTCTTTGCCGGGAATAATTTCGCCTACAACGCTGGCCTCGAGATGGTCGTTGCCGAGGACTCCCACTTCAAGCTCGCGGGCATTGCCGGTACGGCCGACGACGCCTTGCTCCACCACTAGCTTGCGATCGTATTTGGCGGCAAGGTCAAGCGCTGGGCCTAGTTCCTTACGGTCATGCACCTTACTGATGCCAACGGATGAGCCGAGATTGGCAGGCTTGATGAAAAGGGGGTACTTGAGCGCCGCTTCAATCTGCGCGATCGCCTTGCGCGGGGACGCTTCCCACTCCGTGCGCAGCAGCGTAACGTGTTTGACGATGGGCAGTTTGGACTGGGCAAAAAGACGCTTCATTACGTCTTTATCCATGCCCGCCGCGGAGCCCAGCACGCCCGAACCGACGTAGGCGATGCCGGCCAGCTCGAAGAGTCCCTGAATGGTACCGTCCTCGCCAAAGGTTCCGTGGAGCACGGGAAAGACGACGTCAAGGGACTGCGAACCGAGCGCCGCATCGCTGTTGAGACGCGAGGTTGAAATGTCAATAGTCGAGACGGCCGGCTGAGGCGCCAGCACCGTCGGCTTGCCCTGTGCGCGTGGTCGCGCATCGGGGGTGATGGAAGGGTCGCCCGCACGAAGTTTCTTAGGTGATTTCACTGGTGGCAAGTTGGCGCCAGAAACGGCGGTTGCGTCGGATGATTCCCCCGCTGGGAGCAAATCAGATCCGCCACCTTCAAGTAATCCTTGAGCCGCGTCGGCGGTAAGCCAGTGACCTGCTTTGCTGATGCCGATCGGCACCACGTCGAACTTTTTGCGATCGATCGACTTCAATATTGAAGCGGCCGATAGCAGTGAAACCTCGTGCTCGCCGCTCCGCCCGCCAAACAAGATTCCCACACGTAATTTTTTTGCCATTGCTTGTCTATTGTCGCGCAATCGGTAGTGTGCCGGGTCGGAGTGAACCATGTTCGCTACGGACCTCACCGAAAACGCAGGCCGCTTAGAGAATCTTTTTCCCAAATGCCGAACAGGCCAGCTCGACTGCAAGGTCTGCAGTGCGGTTGTGTTCGTCGATGACGGGATTGACTTCAACGATTTCAAAGCTGACCATGCCGCCGTGATCGGCGATGATCTCCATTGCCAGGTGCGCTTCGCGGTACGTAGCGCCGCCGCGAACCGGCGTGCCCACCCCTGGCGCATCTTCCGGATCTATCCAGTCCATATCGAGGGACACGTGATAGCCGGAGGTGTCGCTGCCAGCCGCGCGCAGAGCCTCTTCCATCACCGTGCGCATGCCGCGCTCGTCAATGTCGCGCATCGTATATACCTCGGCGATGCCGGCGCGGCGAATATTGGCGCGCTCGGCGGCATCGATGTCGCGTACCCCGATGATGACGGTGTTTTCCGGCGCTATCTTGGGTGAAAAGCCGTAGATGTTGCCAAGCAGATCGGGACCAAGCCCAAGCAGCGCAGCCAGCGGCATGCCGTGCACATTGCCGCTGGGCGAAGTTTCCGGCGTGTTGATGTCGGAGTGAGCGTCAATCCACAAGACACCGATTTTGCGGCCTTGACGACGGTAGAATTCCGACACCCCTGAGACCGAACCGACGGCCAGGGAGTGGTCGCCGCCGAGGACCAGCGGCGTCATGCCTTCCTCTAGCGTTTTGACTACGGCTGCGGCGGTGCGCGTGCAGGTTTCGGCGATCTGTTTCAAGTAGCGGGCATTCTGACTGCCGGCAGCCTGGGTTTCTGCGATGTCGACGAGAATGTTGCCGCCATCTGTAACCTGATGGCCCAGCGCCTCCAGCCGTTCTTCTAGACCGGCCACGCGCATCGCAGAAGGGCCCATATCGACGCCGCGACGGCTGGCTCCCATGTCGAGCGGAACTCCGAAAAGACGGATGCGGCGTGGAGGATGCCCCTGCTTGCCGCTGCGTAAAAATGTTGGGGTGGCCGATGGAACTTCAGCGTCTGGCATGTAAATAACCCGTGGGGAAGGACATATACCCTCCGTCATCATAGCGCGGTCGCATGAGAGTTGGCCCGAATCGGCCCTGATTCCCGTTCCGGGCACGCATGACGTAAGTGCCCAGGACTGACCCGAAAGCGTTATCTAACTGGATTCGAATCAGCGTAGCATGGGTAAATCGACCTGAAGTAATCAATTTGCCTGCGCATAGGTAACCATAAGTTATTGGATGTGCAGACCAACTTTAAAGGAAACATGCAATGCGCCACTTTTTTCCAGCTATGTCGTGCCGTTTAAGTGCGATGCGACGCGTGGGGATGCTGGTTACTGCGTTGTTGATGGCGCTTGTGAGTGTAGCCCACGCGGCGCAGAATGATACCCGCCCTCTCACGTCATTGCGCGCAATTCATGCGTTGCACAATTCTGAGGCGAGCCACCAATACCCGGTGTCATTCGAAGCAACGGTGATCTACTACCGACAGTACGAGCGAACCCTGTTCGTGCAGGATGGGGACAACGCCATCTATGTATCCCCGAGCGCTCCTATTCAGGCGGTGGCCGGCGATCGCGTTTTGATCAAGGGTACGACCCACGAGAGCTTCAGGCCTATGATTTCCGCGACCAGCATCTCAGTCCTGGAGCATGGCAAGTTGCCTGAAGCGGTTGCCGCCACGTTTGACAGCCTGATTCGCTCTGACTTCGATTGCAGGCTGGTCAAGGTGCGGGCGACGGTGCTGACTGCCGACGTCGTGATGTCTTCAAATCAACCCAGTATAGTTATGCAACTACGTATGGAGGGCGGCCCGATAGACGCCGTGATCGACAGCACGAATATCGAAGGCCTGAAGGATATTCTCGACGCCGAGGTTGAGGTGACGGGGGCAGAATCAGGGCGCTTCGACGGCAAGATGCAGCTGACCGGAATCGAGCTCCATGTCACGAATCTTTCCGGCGTGACGGTGTTAAAACTTGCGACAAACAATCCCTTCACCTTGCCAGTAGTGCCGATGGATGAGATTCTCACCGGATATCGCGTCAAGTCTTCGACTCAGCGAGTGCGAGTGCACGGAACCGTCACTTATTACCAGCCGGGTGCCGCATTGGTGCTGCAGGATGGCTCAAAAAGCTTGTGGGTAAGGACGTCGTCGACCGCTCCACTACGGATCGGCGACGAGGCAGATGCAACTGGTTTCCCGGACGTGCATGATGGCTTTCTAACTCTGTTGTATGCCGAGATTCACGATCGCCATCTGCAGGCGCCGGTTACCCCGAGGTCGGTCACATGGAACGAATTGACATTGAGCCATCACCTGTTCGACCTGGTAACCATCCAGGGACGAATAGTGGCGGAGACGCGCGGAGCGGCGCAGGATGAGTATGTGCTGGAGGCGGATGGCAACCTGTTCTCGGCGATTTTCAGGCACCCCGCGCCGACCAGCGGCGCCACGCTGCCAGGGATGGTGAAATTGCCGCTCGGTTCCAAAATTCGTGTTACCGGCGTATGCGTCATGGCCACTTCAAACCCATTTGATACGCGGGTACCATTCGACATTCTTCTGCGTAACGACACTGATATTGCGATCGTGGATTCGGCCCCGTGGTTGAGTGTAGGCAACCTGGTGCGAGTAGTTGGTGCATTACTGGTGATCATGCTGGCGATCGGCGTTTGGGGCTGGACGCTCAAGACAAAGGTGCACCAACAGACCGCAGCGCTCACCGCGCATGCTGACTTAGAGGCTGCGGCAGAGCGGCGCAACGCCCAACTCGAACAACGGCGCAGCCGCATTCTCGAGGACATCAACAGTGCGCGACCTATGCCCGAGCTGATTGAAGAAATCGGCGAGCTCATTTCGTTCAGCTTGAATGGCGCCATCTGCTGGTGCGAGATGACGGATGGCTCTCGATTCGGTCAGGAACGGCCGGAAAAGCAGGAACTGCGTATTATTCGCCGTGACATTCCTGCGCGCGCGGGGGGCGCGTTAGGTACGCTGTTTGCTGCGCTCGAGACGCGCAAGCAAACCGACCAGGATGAATCGAGCGCACTGGAAACGGGCGTGCGCTTGGCTACCCTCGCCATCGAAACGCGGCGGCTCTACAAAGATCTCGTATATCGATCTGAGTTTGACCTGCTAACCGACATTTACAATCGCTTCTCACTCGATCGTTATCTTGAAGAACAGATCGAAAGAGCGCGTCTGGAAAGCGCAGTCATAGGCCTTATTTATATTGACCTCGACCAGTTCAAGCTGGTGAACGACCAGTTCGGTCATCATGTCGGGGATTTGTATTTGCAGGAAGTTGCGCTGCGCATGAAGCGCCAGCTTCGCTCGGGCGATATGCTGGCTCGACTGGGAGGCGATGAATTTGCGGCGCTGGTCCCAATGGTCCGCAGCAGGGCTGCCGCAGTAGAAATCGCGCAGCGGCTGGAGCGGAGTTTCGACGCTCCGTTCGCAGTGGAAGGGTATGTGCTGCGCGGTGCGGGAAGCGTAGGCGTGGCACTTTATCCTGAAGACGGCACCACGGCGGATAGCCTGCTCAGTGCCGCCGATGCAGACATGTACGTGGCGAAGCACACCAGGCGCAACGCTGGCGCAATTCCGATGCCGATGCAGACAGGGCTTTTCCCGCGATCAGAGTAAGGTGCGAATTCAAGCATGCGCCATGCGTGCGGGCCCGCCAGATCAGAATTCAGCTGCGTTACGCAAACGACATTTGCCAGGGCAGGCCTTCTTGTTAGTACTTCTCTCGTTGAACGGCGTTCTTCGCTGACGCAATTGATTAAGTGTCGTGTCCGGGACCAGCATCGAATCCGCACTCTTTCCAGAGCTTCTCCCAATTCCAAATCCCACTCGTGACCCCGCTCGATAATGGAAATCCGAGCTGACGCGCGATCATACAAACTTGCCCGCGATGGTGGGCTTCGTGAGAAAGCATGTAGCAAAGCATTTCCACGCCAACGGGCCAAGGCTGGGCCCACCCGTCTCGTCGGAACTCTTCTATGCTCTTATCATTTGCACCAAGCGTTTGACTGAACATCTCAGCACAGCGAGTGGCACTCTCGGTCAATGCGACACGTGCCTGCTGTGGCGTCGTGTGCGCGCGGTTTAGTTGAGCTGGAACCCGCAGGTCGGGAGCGGTAAGCCTGACCCACTTGGTTCGGACATTGTGCATGTGCGTAAAGGGCGCGGCGATCGTGCGGACATTGCCGGGCGGTTTGGCTGTCCAGGCGGCCGTGTCGAGACCCTCGATAAGGAGCTGGTTCATGCGATCGTTGGCGGCAAATATCTGCGCGGCCGGCCGGTCGAGTGGAGGGTGAGTTGGCGATGTATGCTTGGTCACCACCTCCTCCTGTTTTGATTGCTGCACCGGGTCAGGCCGCCATAGCGCCGCGCGAGTAGCACGGCTTGACTTCGAAACTGGTCATAATACAAAAAGCCCGGCTTGCGCCGGACTTTTTGTGTTGGTGTAGTGAAGCAGGTGGTTGAACAGCCAGTCTTACTCAGCTGCCATTTCTTCGGCTTCGCCTTCCTGGCGCATAAGTTCCAGTTCGCGCTCGGCGGCTTCGATCTCTGCCGAAACTTCCTGTTGCACGCGGGCTGCTGCTTCTTCCAATTCTGGAGAGAGCTGGACGTTGCGGTAATACTCGAGGCCCGTGCCGGCGGGGATGAGGCGTCCGACGATCACGTTCTCCTTGAGGCCGCGCAGGTTGTCGATCGCGCCGTTGATGCTGGCTTCGGTCAGTACGCGCGTGGTCTCCTGGAAGCTGGCCGCGGAGATGAAGCTGTCGGTCGAGAGCGAGGCCTTGGTGATGCCGAGCAGCAGCGGACGTCCAAGTGCCGGACGGCCTCCGTTGTTCTGCACACGCTCGTTCTCTTCGCGGAAGCGGAAGCGGTCAACCTGCTGCTCGAGCAGGAAGTTGGTGTCACCTACTTCGTCGATCCGCACCCAACGCAGCATCTGACGCACAATCACTTCAATGTGCTTGTCAGAGATGGCCACGCCTTGCAGACGATAGACTTCCTGGATTTCGTTGACCAGGTAAGCCTGCAGAGCCTTTTCACCCAGCACGGCAAGGATGTCGTGCGGGTTGAGAGGTCCATCCATCAGCGGATCGCCGGCGCTCAGGCGTTCGCCTTCCTGCACGTTGACGTGAATGCCGCGAGGTACCGAGTACTCCTTTTCCTCGCCGCTATCGGCCGTGATGTAGATCTTGCGCTGTCCTTTGGCTACTTCACCGAAGCGGACGACACCATCGATTTCGCTGATGATTGCCGTCTCGCGCGGTTTACGTGCCTCGAACAGCTCGACCACGCGGGGTAGACCGCCAGTGATGTCCTTGGTGCGCGTGCTTTCCTTGGGAATCTTGGCGAGCACGTCACCGGGACCTACATCTTCTCCGTCCTGGATCATCAAATGAGCGCCGCGAGGCAACAGGTACCGCTTGTGGGTCTTGGCGTTCTTGATCAAGAAGGCAGGCTGACGCTTTTCATCGGGAGCATCCGCAACCACCCAGCGCGACAGGCCGGTGACTTCGTCCACTTCTTCGTTGAGCGTGATGCCTTCCTGCAGATCCTTGAACTGTACGGTACCGCCGATTTCCGTGAGGATGGCGTAGGTATACGGATCCCACTCGGCCAGCAACTGGCCAAGTTTGACCTGCTCTCCGTCTTTTACGCGAAGGCGCGCGCCATACACCACAACGTAGCGCTCCTTTTCACGGCCGCGATCATCGAGAATGGCCAGTGAACCGGAGCGATTCATTGCTACCAGCGTGCCATCTTTGCTCTCGACGTAGCTGAGGTTGATGAAGCGCACGAAGCCATTATTCTTGGCATCGAGGCGCGACTTGTCTTGCACACGGCTGGCCGTTCCGCCGACGTGGAAGGTACGCATGGTTAGCTGCGTGCCCGGCTCGCCGATGGATTGTGCGGCAATGACGCCACAGGTTTCACCAAGCTCGACCATGCGGCCCGAACCAAGATTGCGACCGTAGCAAAGTGCGCAGACGCCGCGACGCGATTCACAGGTAAGTACTGAGCGAATCTTGACCTTTTCAACGCCCGCACCCTGAATGGCAGAAGCGATGTCTTCGTCGATCTGCTGGTTGACTTCGATTACCACGTTGCCGTCGTAATCCTTGATGCGCTCGAGCGAGACGCGGCCGATGATGCGATCGCGCATTGGCTCGATGATCTCGCCAGATTCAACAATCGATCCGACATAGATGCCTTCCGAGGTTCCGCAATCATACTCGGTGACAATGACGTCTTGCGCCACGTCGACCAAGCGGCGAGTCAGGTAGCCAGAGTCGGCAGTCTTGAGTGCAGTATCGGCCAGGCCCTTTCGTGCGCCGTGCGTCGAGATGAAGTACTCGAGCACCGTGAGGCCTTCACGGAAGTTCGCCGTGATGGGCGTTTCGATGACTTCGCCGGACGGCTTGGCCATCAATCCGCGCATACCCGAAAGCTGGCGAATCTGCTGCTTCGAACCACGAGCGCCGGAGTCGGCCATGATGTAGATCGGGTTCATGGCCCCTTCGTCGTCTGCCTTCTTCATGTTGCCGAACATCTCGTCGGCAACCTGATCGGTCACTGCGGACCACATCTGGATGACCTTGTTCGACCGCTCGCCATTGGTGATCGCGCCGTCCATATACTGCTTCTGGACTTCGATGACCTTCTTGTCGGCTTCGTCGACGGTGGTGTACTTGCTGGCCGGAATGACCATGTCGTCGAGGCCTACGGAGAGGCCCGACTTGGTAGCGTAGTTGAAGCCGAGGTCCTTGATGCGATCGAGCATGCCAACCGTGACTTCGAGTCCGAGGTTCTGATTGCAATAGTTGACCAGTTGGCCGATGCCCTTCTTCTTGAGAAGGCCGTTGATGAACGGCATGCCCGAGGGCAACGCATCATTGAGGATCACCCGACCGACGGTAGTGGAAATGTACTCCTTGTTGAAATCGACGGCTTCAGTGTGCGTGAGATCCTGATCGTCGTAGGCGGTGGTCATGTCGAGCACCTTGCCGGTGTAGCGCAGACGAATCGGAGTGAGCGTCTCGACCTCACGTGCTTCGAGCGCCATCAGGATTTCTTCAGTGTTCGAGAAGACGCGGCCTTCGCCCTTGCCACCCTTCTTGGCCTTGGTCAGGTAATAGAGGCCGAGCACCATGTCCTGTGTAGGAACGGTGATAGGCTGACCCGACGCCGGCGAGAGAATGTTGTGTGAAGCGAGCATGAGCACGCTGGCTTCGATCTGCGCCTCAGGCGACAGAGGAATGTGCACGGCCATTTGGTCGCCGTCAAAGTCAGCGTTGAAGGCGGTGCAGACCAGCGGGTGAATCTTGATGGCCTTGCCTTCGACCAGTACCGGCTCGAACGCCTGGATGCCGAGACGGTGGAGCGTAGGTGCGCGGTTTAGCAGTACGGGATGGTCCTTGATGACTTCTTCAAGGATGTCCCACACCACCGGCTCTTGCATCTCGACCATCTCTTTAGCTTGCTTGATGGTGGTGCAGTGGCCCGTTTGCTCGAGGCGGTGATAAATGAAGGGCTTGAACAATTCAAGCGCCATCTTCTTGGGCAGACCGCACTGATGCAGTTTCAACTCAGGCCCGACCACAATGACCGAACGACCCGAGTAGTCAACGCGCTTGCCGAGCAGGTTCTGACGGAAGCGACCCTGCTTGCCCTTGAGCGTGTCAGACAGCGACTTGAGCGGACGGTTGTTGGCTCCGCGCAGTACGCGGCCGCGACGACCGTTGTCGAAGAGGGCATCCACTGCTTCCTGCAGCATGCGCTTTTCGTTGCGCACGATGACTTCAGGAGCGTGCAGGTCCATCAGCTTCTTCAACCGGTTATTGCGGTTGATGACGCGGCGGTAGAGATCGTTAAGATCCGAGGTGGCAAAGCGGCCGCCATCCAGTGGCACCAACGGGCGCAGCTCTGGAGGAATGACGGGCAGCACATCGAGAATCATCCATTGCGGCTTGTTGGAGCTCTTACGAAACGCCTCGACGACCTTGAGGCGCTTGGAATACTTGATTTTCTTCTGCGCTGAAGTCTCAGTCTTCATGCGCTCGCGCAATTCGACACCGAGCTCTTCGATCTGTACGCGCTTGAGCAATTCCTTGATGGCTTCGGCGCCCATCATGGCCTTGAAGCCAGAGGGACGATACTGCTGGTCGAGCTCGCGATAGCGGGCTTCGTCTTTGATGATCTCGCGCTCTTTTACCGGAGCGTCGCCTGGATCAACGACCACGTAGGACTCGAAATAAAGAATGCTCTCAAGATCGCGCAGCGAAATGTCGAGCAAGTGGCCGATACGCGAAGGCAGGCCCTTGAAGAACCACACGTGCGAGCACGGGGAAGCGAGCTCAATGTGGCCCATGCGCTCACGGCGCACCTTGCTCACGGTTACTTCAACGCCGCACTTGTCGCAGATGACGCCGCGGTGCTTCATGCGCTTGTACTTGCCGCAGAGGCACTCCCAGTCAGTCACCGGTCCAAAGATGCGGGCGCAAAACAGTCCGTCGCGCTCCGGCTTAAAGGTGCGGTAGTTGATGGTTTCAGGCTTGGTTACTTCACCATGCGACCAGCTGCGGATCTTTTCCGGCGAAGCCAGCATGATGCGAATAGCGTCGAAATCGGTAATTGGGCTGGTTAATTCAAACGGGTTCGAACGGAACAAGGCGACCCTCCTTGGCGGGCCTTTGGAAGCCTGCCGCGGCTAATCCCGGGATTCTTGACGAGTCCTTCCTTCCCGGGAAGCGGTTTTTGCCGCTTTCAAGAAGGACCCCGAAAAACTCTTTGCATCCGACTGCGTCTGGGTCACCCACCCTTACCGCAAGTGCGCGGCAAGGGTGGAGCACCAAACTAATCGGCTACTGCAGCTACTTCAGGCACTGGAGCCTTACGTAACAGGTCCGCGCGCTTAATCAGTTCCACATCGAGGCAGAGCGACTGCAACTCGCGAATGAGAACGTTGAACGATTCAGGAACACCTGGCTCGATCGCTGCTTCGCCCTTGACGATTGCTTCATAGATCTTCGTTCGGCCGTAGACGTCGTCCGACTTGGCGGTGAGCAGTTCCTGCAGGATGTAAGCGGCGCCGTATGCTTCAAGGGCCCACACTTCCATTTCGCCGAAACGCTGTCCGCCGAACTGCGCCTTGCCACCCAGCGGCTGCTGAGTGATAAGCGAGTACGGTCCGATGGAACGAGCGTGAATCTTGTCATCCACCAGATGCGACAACTTGAGCATGTAGATGTAACCGACCGTAACCGGCTGCTCGAACTGTTCACCGGTCATGCCATCGAACAACGCTGTCTTGCCAGAAGAAGGCAGGCCAGCCGAAGCCAGCAACGCCTTGATCTCGCTTTCCTGCGCGCCGTCGAACACGGCGGTTCCGAACCATATGCCGCGCTTCATGCCTGCCCCGACGCGCAGCAACATCTCGTCGTCGAGCTCCAGCAACTGGCGCAGCGTTGCGGTTCCGGCGAATTCCTTCTTCATCAATTCGCGCGTTGCCTCAACATCGCTGTTGGCCTTGATCAGTGCAGCAATCTTGGCGCCCAGCGCATGTGCAGCCCAGCCGAGGTGGGTTTCAAGAATCTGTCCCACGTTCATACGAGAAGGAACGCCGAGCGGATTAAGAACAATCTCCACCGGTGTGCCATCGGGTAGATACGGCATATCTTCCTCGGGAAGAATGCGCGCGATCACGCCCTTGTTGCCGTGGCGGCCGGCCATCTTGTCGCCGACCGACAACTTGCGTTTCATGGCCACGTACACCTTGACCATCTTGATGACGCCCGGGGGCAGCTCGTCGCCCTTTTGCAGCTTGGAAATCTTCTCGTTGGTGATCTTGCGCAACACTTCGATCTGACGCGAAGTCATCTCCTCGATCTCATCAATCTGCTCGTTGACGCGGGGGTCCTTGTCGTTATAGCGGATACGCTTGAGGTTCTTGGTGGAGATGCGCTCGATGGTTTCGCGATCAAGCAGCGCGCCCTTGGTGATGAGGCGTTTGTTGGTGCGCTCATCATGCAGATCGGCGAGCACTTCTTTGGCGCCCAGGATGCCTTCGAGACGCTTGAGGCGCTCGTCTGTCAGAATGCGAATTTCGTCGCCAAGGTTCTTCTCGAGTTTGGCAACGTAATCACCCTCGATCAGCTTGGCGCGCTCGTCCTTCTCTTGGCCCTTGCGCGAGAAGATGCGAACATCGACTACCGTGCCTTCGATACCCGGAGGGCACGTGAGCGAAGCGTCGCGAACATCGCCTGCCTTTTCACCGAAGATGGCGCGCAGCAACTTCTCTTCCGGAGTCAACTGGGTTTCGCCCTTGGGCGTAACCTTGCCGACCAGAATGTCGCCGTGACCGATCTGGGCGCCGATGCGAATAACTCCGCTCTCGTCCAGGTCGCGCAGCGCGTGCTCCGAAACATTCGGAATGTCGCGCGTGATTTCTTCAGGTCCAAGCTTGGTGTCGCGCGCTTCGATTTCAAACTCCTCGATGTGAACCGAGGTGTAGTAATCCTCGCGCACCAGCTTTTCGCTGATGAGAATCGCGTCTTCAAAGTTGTAACCGCGCCACGGCATGAAGGCCACCAGCACGTTTCGGCCGAGAGCCAACTCGCCTTGCTCGGTGCAAGGACCGTCGGCGATGACCTGCCCCTTGACGACGCGTTCCCCCTCACGCACAACCGGCTTCTGGTTGATGCAGGTGTTCTGGTTGGAACGCTTGAACTTGATCAGGGTGTAGATGTCCGAACCAACTTCACGGGACAATTGGGTGGGATGGTGTTCGCCTTCGACGCGTACGATGATGCGCTCGGAGTCGACCGAATCGACGATGCCGTTGCGCTTGGCCAGAATCACGGCGCCGGAGTCGCGCGCAGTGACGCCTTCCATGCCCGTGCCCACCAGCGGAGCCTCAGCGACCAAGAGCGGCACCGACTGGCGCTGCATGTTGGCGCCCATCAGAGCGCGGTTGGCATCGTCGTGCTCGAGGAAGGGCACCAGCGACGCGGCCACCGAAACAAGCTGCTTCGGCGAAACGTCGATGTAGTCCACCTCGGCACGATTGACCAGCACGAAGTTGCCTTGGCGACGCGCATTGACGAGATCTTCGGTGATCACGCCCTGATCGTTGAACTCGATGTTGGCCTGGGCGATGGTGTGCTTGTCCTCTTCCCATGCGGAAAGATAAAAGCTGAACGGTATTTGGTCGATCTGCCGCTTGCCTGCCTTCTTTAACCCGGCATTCAGCTTTCCAGCTTCTTCCTTCTCGATGTGATCGCCGACGCGCAGGCCACTTTCACCAGCGTTGGTGATCTCAACGAAGTCGAGGATGCGAGCGTCCTTGACCTTGCGGTAAGGTGACTCAATGAAGCCATATTCATTGATGCGCGCGAAGCAGCTGAGTGAGCTGATCAAGCCGATGTTCGGACCCTCAGGCGTCTCAATCGGGCAGATACGGCCGTAGTGCGTCGGATGTACGTCGCGAACCTCAAAGCCAGCGCGCTCCCGCGATAGACCGCCCGGTCCAAGTGCCGACAGGCGCCTCTTGTGGGTAATTTCCGATAGCGGGTTGGTCTGGTCCATAAATTGCGAGAGCTGCGATGAACCGAAGAACTCGCGGATGGCGGCCATGACGGGCTTGGCGTTGATAAGGTCGTGCGGCATCGCCGTCGACAGTTCCTGGTACACGCTCATCTTTTCCTTGATGGCGCGCTCCATACGGACCAAGCCGATGCGGAACTGATTCTCCATCAACTCGCCAACTGCGCGAACGCGGCGATTGCCAAGATGATCGATGTCGTCAACCATACCGATGTTCTTGCGCAGCTTGAGCAGGTAGCGGATGGTCGCGTAGAAATCCTCGGGCGTGAGCGTGCGGTGATTAAGCTGTGTGGCGTCCTGGTTCTCGTAGAGCTTGATGTTGAACTTGAGGCGGCCCACGCGCGAGAAGTCGTACTTGCGCGCATCAAAGAACATGCCTTCAAATAGCGCAGTCGCCGTGTCGAGCGTCGGCGGATCGCCCGGACGAAGCTTGCGGTAAATCTCGATCAGAGCCTCTTCCGGCTTGTGTACGGAGTCGCGCTTAAGCGTATTGCTGATGATGTTGCCTACGTCGTCGCGCTCCGGGAAGAAGACCTCAAACGTCGTTGCCCCGCTCGACAGCACCTTGTGCAGGCGGTCGGCTGTGAGTTCGATGTTGGACTCAACGATGACTTCACCGGTGGTAGTGTCGACAATGTCCGACGCGGTCAGTGCGCCATCGAGTTCGGCGGATTCGACTTCAACCTTGTCGATCCCGGCAGCGCGAATCGCCTTGATCGTGTTGACCGTGATTTTGCGGCCGGAGTGCGCAATCGATTCTCCGTTGTGCAACACGGCATGCGCCGGCTTCGCACCCACAAGGTGAGTGGAGTTTTTGGCGTCGGCTGGAACAATCCATCGCAGCTTTCCATCGGCGATATTGATGCGGTCGACAGTGTAGAAAGTCTTAAGAATTTCTTCGTTGGACCGCAGACCCAAGGCGCGCAGGAAGATGGTGCCGAGAAACTTGCGCTTGCGATCGATGCGTACATATAAGGTGTTCTTCTGGTCGAATTCGAACTCGACCCACGATCCGCGATACGGGATGATCTTGCCCAGGAAGTAAGTGCGGTTGTTTGCGGTCTCGAAGAATACGCCCGGCGAGCGGTGCAACTGCGAAACGATCACGCGCTCGGTGCCGTTCACGATAAAGGTGCCATTGGGCGTCATCAGCGGAATGTCGCCGAAGAAGACTTCCTGCTCCTTAATGTCGCGGACGGTCTTGTTGCCGGTTTCGGCATCCTTCTCGTAAATGGTGAGGCGGACGGTGACTTTGAGCGGCGCAGAGAACGTCATGCCGCGCTCTTCACACTCCTGCTGGTCATACTTCAATTGCAGGCCAACCGGGTCTCCGCACTTGTTGCAGAAGTCCGGCATATTCTTGTTGTACGTTCCGCACTTCTGGCAGAGCACATCGCCGGGCAGGAACGGATCGGTAATCACCATCGCGCCGCAATGAGCGCAGGCGGTACGCAAGTGGTGCAGACCTTTCAAGTGTCCGCATTTGCATTCCCAGTTGCCGATCGAGTAATCGACGAAATCCAATTGAGAAATGCCGCGAAAATCAGTGATGGGAAAAACGGAAACGAAGACCGACTGCAGGCCCGAATCGTCGCGCTCGTTGGGCAATTTGTCCATCTGCAGAAAACGCTCGTAGGAGCGGCGCTGCACTTCAATCAGGTTGGGAATCTGGGTTGCGGTAGGAATCTTTGAAAAATCGAGCCGGCTGCGAATCGCGCGCTTCTCGTGTGGCATGCTTCACTCCTGAGGCTCGTTAGTCCGGTGCCGCGGCTCCTTGAACAACGGGGGCTGGGCCGGGCCAGCGCCTGAGTCTCGGGGCGCCGGCAGATTACGGTAAGAAAAACGAATATTGAGACTGGCAAACTGCGAGATACCAATCTCGTCCGGGCACCGCGGCAGGTTCTGATTTCGTTATGCCGTCGCGCCGACATTTGTACCAAGCTTGCTTACGTGACGAGAGTGTTAAAAGCTCGCTGCAGGAGTTGCTCCCTATCAGGGTGTTGCGCTAGACTTCGCACAATCGAGAAGGCAGGCGCGCCGGTAAAACGGAAGGAAAAACTTGCGCGCACTGGTAGATTCGCTTAAAAGCTTAATCTGCCACAATTAGAGACACGAAATGCCCGTAAGGACGCAATGCCTCACGAGCGCGGCTTTTAGCCTGTGCCCCCAACCAAAATTCTGTCTCACTGCTCTCGCCGATCCCAAAGCTCGCTTCTGCCGCTCGCCGCCAGCCACTCGCCATCCATCAACGGAAAACCCGCCGATCCCGTTGACACTAAGGGACTTATCCTCGTCGCGCGATCCATCTCCAGAGTGCTTGGCTCGGCTCTGGCCTACGGACGTTGCGTACCCTTTTTACTCATCACAAGACGCGCCGTGTGATTTAGCTCTAGCTCCAGACATACTGGAGTGGGCCGGAAAAGACGCGCATCGACTATGGTAGCGCGTCCCGGCTCGACTTGCAAGTTTTCAGCTACTTGATCTCAATCGTAGCGACGCCCTCAAACTTCTTGCGAATGGCCTCAGCCTCATCCTTGGTCGCGTTTTCCTTGATCGCCTTGGGGGCGCCGTCAACCAGGTCCTTGGCTTCTTTGAGGCCGAGCGATGTGACTTCGCGAACCGCCTTGATAGTGTTGATTTTGTTAGCGCCGAAGTCCTTGAGAATGACCTGGAACTCAGTCTTCTCCTCAACCACCGGTGCAGCAGCTGCACCGCCGCCGGCCGCCGCAACCGGGGCTGCTGCTGCTGCTGAAACGCCGAGCCGCTCTTCGAGTTTCTTAACCAGGGCCGCCGCTTCGAGCAAGCTCAGGCTCACAATTTGTTCTTCCAACTGCGCGAGATCCGCCATGTTTTTCTCCAATCAGAACCGTTGAATTATTTTTCCGGCTGTCGCCACAAACTGAAAGTTTCCGCTGCGCCAGACATGCGCACTTTCTGTCTGTTTCTCAGCCAATCCATTAAAAGCTGTTGCGTCCCAAAGGACCGCTGCCGGACTGCTCTTAGGCTGCCCCGGCAAATTCTTCTTTCGCGAATTTTTCTTTTTCGACGCCCTGACCCAAAACCACCGCCAGGTCGCGCCCTGTCGCATTCAATACAGTCGCCAACCGCTGCGCCGGTGCATTGATGAGGAACAGGAGCTTGGCATAGATTTCCTGCTTGCCCGGCATGGTCGCCAGCGACTTCACTTCCTCGATGCTGAGGAGTTTGCCGTCCACAATGCCCAGCTTGAATTGAAATTCGGCGTTTTCCCCAGCCCATTTCGCAAAAACTTTGGCTAAAGCCACCGGGTCGCCCGAAGTGAATGCAACCGAATTGACGCCCTTGAGGCCTTTGAGTGCGGGACCGATCTGGCTGTTTTCGCCAGAAACGGCTGCCAGCTTGTTTTTCACCACGCGGTATTTGCCGCCGACTTCGCGAATTACCTTGCGGAGTTCAAAATCCTTGGCCACGGTCAGCTTGCTAAATGTGCCAATAATTGCAGTCGTGGAGGTCTCCAGTTCCTTCGCTAAGGACTGGACCTTCTCTGTTTTCTTCGCTTTCGAAATTGCCATCGTGTGCTCCGCACAGTGAACGGTGATCATTGAAGAGTGGACGGTTAAGAACCACCCTCGATCAACATTCCTGTTTCCAAATCTGTTTAAGCCTGCCGTTCGGGACCGAATCTGAACGCATGGTCACTGTTCATCGACCGCTATTCACCGTCCATTACCTCTTAGTGCTTGCCCGCCGCATCGGCAACTGCAGAATCCAGTGGAACCCCGGGCCCCATCGTCGAGCTCAAGGTGACACTCTTGATGTACTTGCCTTTGGCAGCCGAAGGCTTGGCGCGCACAATCGAGGAAATGACGGTTGTCGCGTTATCGATCAGCTTTTGCGGGTCAAAGCTCAACTTGCCCACCGGTACATGCACCAGGCTAGTCTTGTCAGCCCGGAACTCAACCTTACCGGCCTTGATTTCTTTCACCGCCGCAGCCACGTCGAGGGTCACGGTTCCAGTCTTGGGATTTGGCATCAGGCCCTTGGGACCGAGTACCTTACCCAGGCGACCCACTACCTTCATCATGTCTGGCGTCGCAATCAGTGCGTCAAACGCGGTCCAGTTTTCCTTCTGAATCTTCTCGACCATCTCTTCGCCACCGACAAAGTCAGCGCCAGCCTCGGTCGCTTCCTTCTGGCGATCGCCCGAAGCGATGACAGCTACAATCTTGGTTTTACCCAACCCGTGTGGTAGAACAACGGTGCCGCGGACCATCTGGTCGGCGTGGCGGGTGTCGACACCCAACCGCATGGTGAGGTCAACGGTCTCGTCGAACTTCGCATACTTAACTTGCTTGAGCAGCGTAACTGCTTCCGGCAGCGGATAGGCCGGCTTGGTCACAGCCGCGCGCGCTTTCACAATATTTTTGCTTTCTTTTGGCATTGTTTCCTCGTCTCCCACCGCCCTTGCCAGCCTTGCTTTGCAAGGAACCCGGAAGTGCGAACCAGAATGGCGTCGCTTTCGAACGGGCTCAAGAACCGTGGTGCTTATGACGGCCCAAAGTTTCCCTTCAGGCACATCTACGGATCATAGCGAAATGGTCGCCAAATTGCAAGTGACCTGCATGCTACTTTTCCTTGCCCATCTTACGGCCGCCTGCATGCATAGAGACGGCCGCCTGCATGCATAGAGACGAGAATTCATGTGTGAATGATCCAATTCGCGCGAAGGCCGCAAAGGGGCTGCCGCCACCATACAGATACCGCACGGGAGCGAAGGACGTTTTTAAGATAGTGCCTTCTAGGCATGAGGCTTAGGAACGGCTGAGATGCTCATTTAGCGACAAATCAGCGAGTAGAGCATCTAATCAGATGAGGGATGAGGGCACGGTACGGGTCTCGACGGCTTAGCGCTCAGCGCCTTCAAGGGGAAATTCACCATGAAGAACTCAGGAATTGTAGTGGCATTAACCACGGCAATATTGTTGTCTGCAGGCCAATCCTTCGCGCAAGCGGGTCAGGGTCATGCTGTAATAACAATTCTCCCAGCCCACTCGGGGGAAGAACTTGCAAACGTCAACCCGCGCGATGTGAAGCTGAAAGTCAATGGCAAACAGTCGACTGTAACTGGCTGGACACCCGAGCGAGGCGCTAATAGCCGGCTCGAATTGATTCTGCTCATCGACGGGTCGGCGCGCTCCAGCCTGGGGCAGCAATTCGGCGATATCCAAGGATTTGTGAAAGAAATGCCGGCGAATGCGAAGTTCACCATCGGCTATATGGACAATGGCCGCACCGCTCTGACTGGACCTCTGTCGTCTGACCCGGGCCAGGTTTTGCGCGGTCTTCATCTCTCGGCAGGATCGCCAGGGTCGAACGCCAGCCCCTATTTTTGCCTGTCCGATCTGGCGAAAAACTGGCCCTCGAAGGATCCAACGGCACGCCGCGAAGTGGTGATGATTACCGACGGTGTCGATAATTACGACCGCCGCTTCGATCCGGACGATCCATACGTCCAGTCGGCGATCTCTGACTCGATTCGCGCCGGGCTGGTGGTTTACTCGATTTACTGGCAGGATCAGGGCCGGTTGAACAGTTCTGCATACGCGACCAACGCGGGCCAGAGCCTGTTGCAGGAGGTTGCGCAGGCGACCGGCGGCTACAGCTATTGGCAAGGAATGGGCAATCCGGTCGGAATGGAGCCCTACTTCAATGACCTGCGCCGGCGATTTAGAAACCAGTACACCGTAAGCTTCACTTCTCCCCTTAGCGGCAAGCCCGAAGTTGCGAACATGAAGCTTGAACTGCACGTTCCGTCCGCCAAGGTCGATGCTCCGCAGCGGGTCTTTGTAACCCGCGCCGCAAACGGTGCGGGTGAGTAAGTTGCAAATGAAACAACTGGATCAGTAGCGATAAACAGCCGCTGCATAGAACCGTCGCGGGCGCCGTGAACAACGGTAGCCCCGCGACGGTTTTTTCAGGTGAGGCCGCATACTAGATTCACATTTTACCGAATCGAATATACGTTATCGACACGCTTCGTATGAGCCCATCATCAGATATGCAAGAATGGGCTCGATGGCGCTCCGCAACTTCAATGATTCTAATTTACCCACTTCGGCTTTGATCGCTAATGGCTTTCTCCGTACTCCCCGCGGTCCTGTGTCTCCTCGATGTCACCTGCTTTCCAAAACATACAGGAACAACAATTCCTTAAAAATGAGAAAAGTAATTTGAAATGAGGCGTATGCGACGCATTCACTGGGCCTTTGTTTTTTCATTGATCATTTGCTGCGGTGCAGGCCGCGCAGTTCGATCACAGGCATTCAATGCCAACTTTGCGCGCGATCCACAGCAGGCAGTCGATCAGCAATACACAGAAAAAATTCATAAGTACACGACCGACCCATCGTTTATTTCGCCGCTCGTCGATTACCTCCCCGCATCGAAGACCGTGCCCACGCCTGCCAAGGTGCTTGGAGATGTCTCCGGTGCGCCCGACATGCTGCCCTATGCCGAGGACGTGTACAAATATTTCCGGCTGCTTGCGGCGAGCAGCCCACGCGTCAGGGTCTTCAGTATTGGCAAGTCAGAAGAAGGCCGCGAGATGATCGCTGCGGCAATTGCCGATCCGACGCTGCTCAATGCGGCCAAGGAAAATAGCGCGCGGTTGGCGCAGTTAGGCGATCCGCGCACTATCGGATTTGACGATGCAAAAGCGCGCACGCTGATCGATCAATCATGGCCGGTTTACTACATTACCGGCACTATTCACTCGACCGAAACAGGCGCGCCGACCGCGTTGATGGAGATGGCCTACCGCCTTGCGGTGGATGATGCGCCGTACATCAAGTACATTCGCTCGCACATGATCGTGCTGATCACGCCCGTCGTCGAAGTAGATGGCCGCGATCGCATGGTCGACATTTACAAATGGCACAAGGCTCATCCCGATCAGAAATGGCCGCGCCTTATTTACTGGGGTCACTATGTCGCGCACGACAATAATCGCGACGCGATGGGCATCACGTTGAACCTCACGCGCAACGTGTTGGATACCTATATCGATTGGCATGCACAGGTGCTCCACGACCTACACGAGTCGGTTCCATTTCTCTACGACAACACCGTGGGCGACGGGCCATACAACGCGTGGGTCGATCCGCAACTGGCGGACGAGTGGGCAGAGTTGGGATGGAACAACGTGGCGCAGATGCAGAACTTCGGCATGCCCGGCGTCTTCACCCACGGCGACTTTGATACGTGGAGCCCCGGCTACCTGATGTTTCTAGCCGCGATGCACAACGGCATCAGCCGGCTCTACGAAACGTTTGGCAACGGAGGCGCCGATACTGAGAAGCGCATTCTCGATCCTGAAGAATATTCGCGCACGTGGTATCGACAAAATCCTCCGCTCCCGACCGTGACCTGGTCGCAGCGCGATAACAACAATTACGAACAGACGGCGCTGCTGTCGACCATCTCTTATTTCTCGCACAACACGCATCACTTCCTCGAAAACTACTACGCCAAGAGCAAGCGTTCGACGCAGAAGCCCACCCTGGAAGGGCCTGCGGCCTACGTGCTTCCCCCGGACGCAAAAACGACCAACCGTACCATCGCATTGCTGAAAGCGCTGCTACGGCAGCATGTCGAATTGCAGCAGCTCAGCGCACCTGCAACCTGCGGGTTGCCTGTTGAGAAGCGTGGCGACAAACCGAAGCAGGAGACATTTGCCGCAGGCAGCATCGTAGTGCGCATGGACCAGCCGTATTCGCGCATTGCCGATGCACTGCTTGACCGCCAGTTCTGGGCTCCCGACGATCCGCAGAAGCATCCCTACGACGACACGGGATGGTCATTCACGCATTTGTTCAACGTGCGAGTCGTGCGTATTGCCGATGCTGGGATTTTGCAGGCAGGAATGACACCGCTGACCGATCCATCGACACTTGCCGGCAAGGTAGACGGCACGGGCTCGATTGTGGCCGTGCCGAACTCAGGGCAGGGGACGCTTTTAGCCCTGATGTACAAGCTGAAGGACGCAAAAATTGAGGCAGTAGAGAAGTCCTTTGACGCGGATCAAAAACATTTTGCGGCGGGCACGCTTCTGATCACCGGCGCTGCCGATGATCGCGTCGCCGCAGCGCTGAAAGAGCTTGCGCTTGATGCATCGCGGCTCAGTGCAGCGCCTTCGGTTCCGGCGCATCCTGTCGCTGCGCCGCGCATCGCCATGATGCATACGTGGCTGGCCACGCAGACTGAGGGATGGTGGCGTTACGCATTCGATAACACAGGCGTGCCTTTTAGCTACATCAGCACGCAAACGGTGGCCAAAGAGGACGACTTGCGCGCGAAGTATGACGTGATCGTCTTCGCTCCTGTGGGACGCGCTTCGTCGCTCGATATTTTGAACGGCATGCCGATGTGGAACAATGCGATGCCATGGGAGAAGTCAGACCTCACTCCAAATCTAGGCGCGATAGACAGCACACATGATATTCGACCCGGGCTGGGATATGAGGGATTGGAGCACCTGAGGAGATTTGTCGAGCAGGGCGGCTTGCTCATTACCTGCGAAGACACCGCGCAGTTTGCCATCGACACAGGACTTGCTCCCGGAGTTAGCGTCGCGGCGCGCGAAGAGGCACGCGTTGTCGGGTCAGTGCTCAACACGATTTTTGTGGCGCGCGACAATCCGGTTGCATACGGCTATGAAACGACCGTGCCGGTGATGAGCGCCGGGGGCATGGCATTCAACATCAGCAACACACTGGGCCGCGCAGGTGGCCGGATGCTCATGGATCCTTACGCCGACCGGCCAACCGGGCGCGGCGCGATTGAAGACAGCGACACACCGCTAGGCAGAAAGGCGACCGATGCTGAACCGATCGAGAAGCAAGAACCCTGGCAGGCGAAGAAACTCAATGAAGACCAGATGCGCAACAATCCGCTCGTCATTCCTGAGCCACTGCGGCCAGAAGTAATTTTGCGGTTCACCGAGTCCAAGGGCCTGCTGCTCGATGGTCTGCTCGACAAGGGTGGATCGATCGCCGAGCACGCCGTGGTGGTCAATGCGCACCTCGGACAGGGGTCCGTTCTGCTCTTCGGCAATAATCCGATCTACCGCGGCGAAACCATTGGAACGTACGCGCTGGTCTTTAACGCGATTCTGAATCACGGCCATCTCGGATATAGAGCGCCAGCACCTCCAGACCCGGCGAAGAAGGTTGCGCAACCAATTTCGGTTCCTCCGGACGCGACGAAACCGGCGGCGAACACACCCCCGAACCCGTAATGCTTGCAAATCGTGGGTCTACAATCCTGCTGACGAAAACTGCGCACGGCCCTGCTGTTGTAAGAGGCGGTAACATTGCGGATGATTTCGCGACTTTCCCTTTTCGAAGGGGATACTTTGTGTAATGCTTTAAGCTATGGGAAGCAAAGATAAAGGCAAAAAAGAAGTTAAGAAAGCGCCCAAACCGAAGCCTAAACCAGAACCCGGCCAGAAGCGCGAAGTTTTCACACCTACTCCGACGAAGTAAATGCGTCGTCACATCGCGCGCTGACCGCAACACCAAAGCAGGACGGCCCTCCCCGCGGGGAGGGCCGTCCGTTTACAGCACAGTAAGCCAGCCAAATTTACCCAATTACATCGATACCCATAGAGCGTGCCGTGCCCCTGATGCTCTTGATGGCCGCCTCAACGGATGCGGCATTCAAATCAGGCATCTTTTGCGTGGCAATCTCGCGGACTTGCTTTTCGGTGACCTTGCCGACTTTTTCCTTGTTCGGTGTACCGGACCCTTTAGCCAGACCAGCGGCCTTCTTCAACAATACGGCCGCGGGCGGCGTCTTGGTGATGAAGGTGAAACTGCGGTCGGCATAAACCGTGATGACCACCGGGATCGTGAGCCCAACCATCGCCTTGTCCTGCGTGCGTGCGTTGAACTGCTTGCAGAACTCCATGATATTGACTTGCGCCTGGCCGAGGGCAGGGCCAACCGGCGGTGCAGGCGTGGCCTTCGCGGCCTCGATCTGCAGCTTGATGTTTGCGGTAATTTTCTTCGGTGTCGCCATGATCGGTTTCCTTTGGATCCAGCGGCTGACTTCGAGCCTTGGCTGGTAATCCTTTTATTCAATTTTGGTGTTGCGCTCGAGCGTTTGCCTGCAATCGGCTGCAGCTAGGTGGCCTGACCGGCTAGAGCTGAAAGCTACTAGCTTGGAAACTGCAACTACTCAATCTTTTCGACTTTGCCAAACTCCATTTCGACGGGGGTGGAGCGTCCGAAGATGGTCACCATGACCTTTAGCGTCTCGCGATCTTCGTTGATCTCATCCACCACGCCATTGAAGTTGGCAAACGGGCCGTCGGTAATGCGAACCTGCTCGTTTTTCTCAAACTTGATCTTCATCCGCGGCTTGTCTTTGGCGGTCTCGGAACGGAAGATGATCGAACTCACTTCTTCCTCAGAAAGCGCCACCGGCTTGTCGCCTGTACCTAGAAATCCCGTAACCTTGGGCGTGTCTTTCAATACATGCCAGAGGTTATTGTCGAGGTCCATCTCCACCAGCACGTAGCCGGGCAGAAATACACGTTCGATCGTACGCTTCTTGCCGTTGACAATTTCAGTCACCGGCTCGGTGGGGATCATCACGCGGCCCACTTTTTCGCGCAGTCCAAAGGCTTCTATACGGCTCTCGATGGACTCGCGCACTTTGCGCTCAAAGCCGGAATAGGCGTGCAGGATGTACCACTTGAAAAGTGGATTGCGCTCCGGCTTCGGCTGCTCGACGGGTTGTTCCAGTTCTTCTGCCATTCTTGTCTCGATCCGCGGCTGCATCGATTACTGAGCGCCGCCCAATTTCGTAAGCAATTCGTGGAGTGCCTTGTTGAAGATGAAGTCCACGACAAAAAAGAAAAACCCGAAGAGAAACACCGTAATGATAACGACGGATGTCGTGGCCTGCACCTCTTTGCGCGAGGGAGCAACCACCTTGTGCATCTCCGCGCGCACGTCACTCAAAAAGTGAGTGAAGCCTGTCCACGTGCCCATCGCATTGCCTGAGAAAGTCGATATCGCGGTCGGCTCCTGCCGTCTGCCGGAATGATCGTCGCTCTTCTCAATCGCCGATTTGGTTGCCATACTTCCCATTCCTTCGCGCCCGGCGTTCATGCCGGCCGCATCCTTACTAATCTGGCAGGGGCGGAGGGATTCGAACCCCCAAGTTCGGTTTTGGAGACCGACAGTTTAGCCGTTGAGCTTACGCCCCTGTTTCAGGAACTAAGAACATGGAATAAGGGAACAGAGGCTGTAGTGGGGTTACTCAA
Source organism: Acidobacteriaceae bacterium (assembly GCA_025350325.1). Lineage (GTDB taxonomy): Bacteria > Acidobacteriota > Terriglobia > Terriglobales > Acidobacteriaceae > Telmatobacter. The sequence goes on along the minus strand of JANXYB010000153.1, from coordinate 480 downwards.
TTCACTTGTGCCGATGCTCAATCCCTATCCCTGTCTTAATCCCTGCTTTACTTTGTTTCCTTGTGCGGCTGGTGCTTGCGGCAACGATTACAAAACTTCTTGAATTCGAGACGGCCGGTGGTCGTCTTCTTGTTCTTGGTCGTTGAGTAATTGCGCTCCTTACACTCAGTGCACTGCAATGTCACGATTTCCCGCATTTCAAATCCTTTCAGTTCCCAGGCGCTTAAGATCGGTTTGTCGTAGTCCTTAGTTCCTGGTCCCTGTTACTTGGTAATTTCTGAAACCGTACCAGCGCCCACGGTGCGTCCGCCTTCGCGGATCGCGAAGCGAAGGCCCTTTTCCAAGGCCACCGGCGTGATCAGCTCGACAGCCAGCTGCACGTTGTCGCCCGGCATCACCATCTCGGTGCCCTCGGGCAGTTCCGCCACTCCCGTCACATCGGTCGTGCGGAAGTAGAACTGCGGACGATAGCCCTTGAAG
>JANXYB010000152.1 GCA_025350325.1 Acidobacteriaceae bacterium | reverse complement strand
CTTCTCGAATCGGTGGCCGCATTTGGTACAGCGATAGGCATACAAAGGCAAGGTTTCAACACTCCCAAAAACAACGTGCTATGACCATTGTACCGGCAGGGGTGTAATTGTATGCAGATCGCAGCGGCCCGCCCCCAGGTTTCATGCGGATGAGACACAGCGCGATGTTTCCGTGCGTTATTTGTCCATGCCTTTCCTTCTGGTCCATTCTTTCGGTTCCTACCAAATGCATCCTCTGATCGCGCGCGTGTGTAAGAAAGTCGGGTATCAGACGACTACCTTATACAGAAGAGAATGGGTCAAGAGATGGCAAGCCGGCAAGACCTCTACGATGAAGTGGCGCGCACATTCGGTCCGGCGCTCGAACGCCTCGCACGAGCGTACGAAGCCCAGCCTGACACACGCCGCGATCTGCTGCAGGATATTCATTTGGCACTGTGGCGCAGCCTTGAGACCTTTGACGCTCGTTGTGCGTTACGCACATGGGTTTATCGAGTCGCCCACAACGTCGCCACATCGCATGTCATTCGCTCTAACCGATTGCGGTCACGGCAAGTGATCAGTCTGGATTCACTTGAGCCGATAGCTGACGGCAATGACGCTGAATCGAATGCGAATCGACGCTTCGCCTTGGAACGGCTGATGAGCCTCGTGCAACGGCTCAGCCCGCTTGACCGCCAGGTCATCCTGCTCTTTCTCGAAGGGGTAGATGCATCGAGCATTGGTGAAATCACCGGCCTTTCCTCTGGCAACGTTGCCACAAAAATTCACCGAATCAAAAACATCCTCGTTCATCAATTTCATTTGGGAGGAGCATCATGATCAATGACTCTGCCTCTGAAGATCTGCGCAGTCTCTGGCAAAACCAGACAAGCGATCCCATCAAATTAACTCCGGAAATACTCGATCGTAAGATACGTGGTCTGCAAAGCGGCATCTTACGGCGAAATGTCATAGAGTATTGCGCAGTTGCATTCGTCGTCGTGGCATTCTCTTATTACGAGTGGAGATTCCCGACTCTTCTGCTGCGCATTGGATCGGGATTGGTAATTGCCGGTTCACTTTACACCGCGTATGAGCTGCATCGCAGAGCATCCGCGCGACCGGCGCCGGCAGAGCTTGCTCAGAACACTTGCCTCGATTACTACATATCTGAATTGGTGCGGCAACGCGACGCTTTGCGCGCCGTGTGGATCTGGTACCTGCTGCCGTACGCTCCGGGTCTCTGCATATTTTTGTTCGGATTGACTCGTTTTGCCATAGCTGGGGCACAGTCCGTGTCCCATTCGATCTCAAGGCAGACAGGCACGTTGTTTTTTGCCGGATGTGCGGCCATCGTTACTGTCGTTTTCTTCGCTGTATTCACGATCAATCAATGGGCAGCAGCAAAGCTGCAACTTCAAATTGACGAGTTGGTCGCGCTCAAGCACGAGCCATGACCGCGGAGAGGGTGGGTAACCGCAATCAGGTGTAGACTCTCAGCGACAACACACTCCTTTAACCGTGATACGTGTGCGGCCTGACGGCCAGAAAGTGTCGATAGCTCATGTTCAATTTCAACGTAAGATCTGTTCATCCAATTCGCAGTGCGGCAAGACTTGCGTTACCTCTGTTTACCATCGCTTTGACGATGGCAGTCATCCCGGCTACAGCACAACCCAAGCCCGCACCCAACGGCGATTACGTGGGCACGCTGGGGCCTTTGCTTCTCAAGCTGCATTTGAAGGCCGACCCTGGCGGCACGATGAGCGGCACTCTCGATAGCCCCGACCAGGGCGCGAACGGGCTGGCGTGCGCTGACTTTCATATCGACGGGCAATCGCTCAGCTTCACGGTCCCCGCCGTGCATGGATCATGGAAAGGAACAGCGAGCAGCGATGGCTTGACGCTCTCAGGCACGTGGGACCAAGGCAAGCCAATGCCTTTGAGTTTCGCGCGGGACACATTTGTGGCCGCCACCAAGCCATCGCGCATCGACGGCATTTGGCTGGGCACGTTGCAGGCGGGCAGCGCCTCACTGCGCATTCAGATTCACGTCAAGAGCGACACGAGCGGCCACGAGTTTTGCACATTGGATAGCCTCGACCAGCATGCCATGGGGCTCGATTGTGCGAATGTCGCGTTTGCCGCCGACAACTTCTCGGTCGATGTGCCAGCGGTCAAAGGAAACTGGGTTGGGAAGCTTTCTGCTGATGGCAACTCGCTCGCAGGCACTTGGAGTCAGGGCGGCAATTCATTGCCGTTGAATCTGACGAGGCAGGCGGCTGCGGTCGCGGCCAAAGAGCAAAAAATCGATTCAGCAATCGCGCCTGTGACAGCCGCCGAATTGCAAATGGTACTCGACCGCGATCTGGCCGAGGCTTTCAAGTCTGGAGAGCTGGCGCCCACAACGGGCGCCGGTCTTTCCATCGCGGTGGTTAATCACGGGGTGCGCCGAGTCTTCAGTTACGGCACAGCAAAGCCCGACTCCATTTTTGAAATCGGTTCAATCACTAAAACGTTTACCGGCCTCATCCTCTCGCAAATGGTGGAGGAAGGTAAGGTCAAATTCGATGACCCGGTGCGCACACTGTTGCCGCCCGAGACCGTAGCCAAGCCTGCGGGCAGCGAAATCACTCTGCTCGACTTAGCGACGCAACACTCAGGCCTGCCGCGCATGCCCGACAACTTCGCGCCGGTCAACCCAGCCAATCCCTATGTCGACTATCGTGCGGGTAACCTCTATGCGTTTCTCGCCAAGCAGGGTGTGGCAAAGCCGGCACAGACTGAATTTGTTTACAGCAATCTCGGCTTCGGATTGCTGGGCCAAGCGCTCGCCGTTCGTGCAGGCACCACTTATCCTGAATTACTCAAAGCGCAGATCGTCGACCCTCTTGGATTGCGGGACACGACCGTTGCGCTGTCTCCGGCGCAAAAAGCTCGGTTCATCATGGGACATAACGGCAATCACCAACCTACTTCACCATGGGACCTCGACGCCTTCGCCGGAGCTGGCGCCATCCGCTCTACGGCTGCCGACATGCTGACGTACCTCGAAGCCAATCTGCATCCCGAGAACCTCAAGCCCGCCGCCTCATCCCCTGCCGCTTCGACTCTCTCGGCGGCCCTGACTCAGTCTCATCAACTTCGTGCAGAGGCGATGGGTGGCATGCGCATTGCTCTCGCCTGGCTTTACGAGCCTGACTCGGATACCTACTGGCACAACGGAGCGACGGGCGGATTTAGCTCATACGCATTCTTCAGTCCCAAGGGCGACTACGCTGCAGTCGTGCTGCTCAATACCACGCTTGGAGCAAACGGTAGCTTTGCCGATCGGCTGGGCCAGCACATCCGGCAGAGACTTGCAGGCCAGCCCGCAATCTCGCTCGCCGACTGAATGTAGCGCTCAATTCAAACTATTTCCTGCTCTGCAACTTCGACAGTAAACGCAGGATCTCGAGATAGAGCCAGACTAGCGTGACCATGATGCCAAAGGCACCGTACCACTCCATGTATCTGGGCGCGCCGAAATTGACGCCTCGCTCGATGAAGTCGAAATCGAGCACCAGGTTGAGCGCGGCGATCGCACATACAAACAGGCTGAAAGCGATTCCGATGATGCCCGAGCCGTTGATGGCCACAAAGTGTACACCGAAGAAACCGAGCACCATCTGCAGCAGATAGAAGATTGCGATGCCACCCGTAGCGGCCACTATTCCCAGCCGCATCTTGTCTGTCACCTTGATCATTCCCGAGCTGTAGGCGATCAACAGCACGAAGAGAGTGCCAAAGGTCAGTCCCACCGCCTGGATCGCGATTCCCGGATAGCGCAGGTCAAAGATAGCCGAAATGCCCCCTAAAAACAGGCCCTCGAGGAGCGCGTAAATTGGCGCTGTCACCGGGGCCCATTCTTTCTTGAAAATGGTGACCAAGGCGCAGATGAAACCGCCAAACACGCCCACCATCAGTGGCAGCGATATGTCGGCAACCGAACGCTCCTGCATGAACAGGTGCCAGGTGTAGGCCGCCGTGGCAAAGGCGCAAACCATGAGAATCCCGGTTTTGTGCACGGTTCCGCTCAAACTCATGCGGTCGGCAACGTCGATGGCGCCGCCATACCTGGTACCGGCTAAGTCGCTGAATGTCTTGTCGCTCAAGGCAGGATTAGATGTCTTCATCAAAGGCATGGAAATCAATCTCCGAACTGCATGTAGGACTCTGGTTAAGACGGGCTGAGTCATAATCGGTCGTCTGCTTCAATTTTAGATGCCGCGACGGCTCAACGCCGTTCCTCAAGCCATCATGCGCGCTCCAACTTAGCGCAAATCGGCGCAGGGGTGAAGAAATTTGCCGAAAAGTACATTTCCGGCTGTTCTCTCGCATTCGCAATAGACTATATTGACCGAATATCAAATGCGGGAGGCGCGGATCGCTCCCGCAACGGTTTCCTTGCCCCGCCAAGCGCCAGTGCTGCATTGTTTGATCACCGACAGAACCGCCATTCAGGAGTCGAGACAACGTCCTCTTGTTGCAGAGACGTAGAAAATGCCTGGAACGTTAGAGCGAACCAGCAAGCGGCTGGCTCAGAGGAGGGACCCGATGAAAGTTTCCGACACCATAGGCGTGCTGCTGAATTGCAAACCTCACAACCGAGTGTTGTCGATCGATCCTGACCAGTCGGTCTACGAAGCACTAGAAATGCTGGCTAAATACGACGTCGGTGTACTGCTGGTTTGCTCACAGAACCAGTTGGTTGGCATCTTTTCTGAGCGGGATTATGCCCGCAAAGGCGTCTTGGCCGGCCAGCTTTCGCGCGAAACTCAGGTGCGGCAATTGATGACCAGCCCGGTCATCTCAGTAACTCCCAATTACACCGTGGACGACTGCATGGCGTTAATGACGCAGCACGATTTTCGCCATCTGCCCGTAGTGCAAAACGATACATTGATTGGAGTTGTCTCAATCGGTGACCTGGTCAAGTGGGTTATTTCGGGACAGGCGCAAACCATCCAGGCGCTCGAAGGCTATATCGCTGGAGTTTACCCGTGTTAAGGCCAGCTTCCCCGTAAAGACTTGAATTTGCCTGAGATTAGAGAATGCCGCTTTATTTTGTCACAATGTGACCCTGGTCCTCGACCATGGGAGTGAATATGGTCTTAATTGCAGCTGGGAAGTTTAAGGCTAAATGTCTTCAGTTGCTGGATGAAGTCGCCTCAACGCGCGAATCCGTTGTGGTAACTAAGTTTGGCAAGCCCGTTGCACAGGTCGTGCCGATGCCACTGACCGACAGGCTGCGCGGGGCTTTGAAAGGCACGGTGTTGTTTGAGAGCGATATTGTCTCTTCACTCGAGAACGATTGGGAGTCCGCACAATAATGCGTCTCTTGCTCGACACGCACGTTCTCATCTGGCTCCTGAACGACTCCGCAAAAATTTCTGCAGAAGTTTACGGTCTGATTGAACAGGCTGCCGATCGCGATCACCTGTTCGTTTCGGCTATCAGCCCCTGGGAGATAGCGATGCTCGTGGCTAAAGGCAGGCTGCGGCTCAGTCGGGATGTCGGCGAATGGATCGAGTCAGCTTTGGGTCTGCCGGGAATCCAATTGACGCCACTTTCCCCAGTAGTTGCTGTAGCCCAGCACACGTCTTCCGTAGGAGATGCACCCCGACCCGGCGGATCGCATCCTTCTGGCCACGGCTCGTCACCTCGGCGCAACTCTGTTAAGCGCAGACCAGCAATTGCTAGGCTATGCGGAGTTGGGTTACTTCCGATGCATGGCCCCGGCCTAGAGGGGATACCGTTCCACCTGAATGCACTGCCGCGCCACCGCGTGGCTCAGGGCTACGGTATCGACGGGGGTGAACTTCGCCAGCCTTCGCAAGATCGCCAATTGCGTGCGTAACATGTCGCCTTCGCCGCAGGCAGCGAGCACACGCTTTGCCGCCTGCTCGGCCAGCGCAAGACTCTCGTCGGCAAGCAGCCCGGTCATGGCTGCGGCCACGGTCGCTGTAGCTCGCTTGTTCAGGGCCAGTTTCTGTGCTCGCAGAAGAGCGGATTCGAGCGCAAAGACTTGGGTGATGATGTCCGCCAGGTCAGCCATGACTTCCTGCTGCTCCTGTAGCGCGGCCATGAACCGCTGGCTGGCAACTCCGGCTGCAAAAAGCGCAATGTTCTTCAGTCCTGCGAGCAGTGCGGCCTCGTGAGCCAGCACCCCATCGCTGTCCCCTCCGCCGTCGAATGAAGGCGGCTGCATGACATCGTCCATGAGCTTTTTGATTGCGCCGAGCAGGGGAAGTTGGCCGTTCAGAGCCCGCTTCATCAACCATCCGGTAATGATCAGCCGATTAATCTCATTTGTGCCCTCAAAGATGCGGTTGATCCGGGCATCGCGATAGAGCCGTTCTGCCGGATATTCTTCGACATACCCGTAGCCGCCCATGGTCGCGATCAGTTCGTCGGTCACCGTAGAGAGCATCTCTGATCCGTAGACCTTGAGAATGGAGCACTCGACTGCGAATTCTTCAATGCGGCGCTGGGTTTCGCGTGCGGTAGCGCCCTGCCCCTCGGCCATTTGGGCGAGGCTCGCATCGATCATGCCTACGGTACGATAGGCCATGCTTTCGGCGGCGTACAGTCGCGTAGCGCTGGTCGAAATCTTGCGCCGGATCAGTCCAAATTCAGCGATCGGCTTGCCAAAAGCAACGCGCTCTTTGGCATAGCGAATGGTGTGCGCCAGCGCGTATCGAGCACCCCCGACGCAGGCGACACCCAGCTTGAATCGGCCCACGTTGAGAACGTTGAATGCGATGTGATGGCCCTTGCCCGCCTCGCCGAGCAGGTTCCCGGCCGGTACCTTGCAATCTTGCAGCACCAGAGGGCAGGTCGATGACCCGCGAATGCCAAGCTTGTGTTCTTCGGCGCCCACCGTAAGCCCGGGCGTGTTTCTCTCCACTAGAAAGGCCGAAAACTTGACTCCATCGATCTTGGCAAAGACGGTGAACAGGCTGGCGACGCCGCAGTTGGTAATCCACATCTTCTCGCCGTTGAGAGTGTAGTGTGCGCCGTCGGCTGAAAGCGTTGCGCGCGTGCGCACGTTCATGGCGTCTGAGCCTGAAGTGGCCTCGGACAGCGCATAAGCCGCGATCCATTCGGCGGTGGCGAGTTTAGGGAGGTAACGCTGCTTCTGTTCTTCTGTCCCGTACCAGACAAGGGGAAGCGCGCCGATTCCGACGTGGGCTCCAAACGCAGTTGAAAAGCTGCCGAGAATGGAGAGATTGTCGCTGATGAGCGTGGATGTGACCTTATCCATGCCCATGCCGCCGTATTCCTCCGGAATGTCGACGGCGGTAAGTCCCAGTTCGCCGGCCTTGAGCATCAGACTCGCGAGGACGCCAGTCTGTTTGGACTCAATCGCCGCAGACTGAGGCAAAATCTCCTCACGCGCAAATTGGACGGTAGTCGCTAATACCTGCCGTTGCTCGTCGCTAAAGTCTTCCGGAGTAAAAATCTGCAGAGGGGTGCGGTTCTCGATCAAGAAACTTCCACCAGCGGCGGCGACGATAGGCGATGCAGCGATCGTGGACATCAGCAAAACCCTCCAACGGGAGTGAAGCTATTTTACAGAGGCTTGCCCGGGCTGATTGTCGCGAGCATCACGCTTCTTTGCGATGCAAAATCTGCACATGACGATGGATGGTGACCCGATGTCCGGCGCTCGTGCCAGCAGACGCATGCCGCTGGCCGACAACCTCATATCGCATCGCTTACAATTAGCGGGTATCTCTTTCGTGGAGGGTGTGCCCTGTTTGCCGCCAACTTGAAACTCTCCTCGAACCTGCTAAGCCTGCTCTCAACGCGGGCAGCCGAGTATCTGGCTTTTGCGCCGCCAAACGGCCTGCGCCATTACTTGAAGATGCAGTATACCGACCAGACTTTCCGCGGTCTGTATCACTGGAACCCCTTTGATCTGGCGCTGCTGTTGCCGTATTTCGCGGTCATGATCATCCTCGCTCTCTACGGCGTTCACCGCTACACGCTCTGCTATGTGTATTACAAAAACCGCAAAAACTACGACCCCAATCCGGCAAAGCACTTTGATGAATTGCCGCGCGTCACAATTCAATTGCCCATATTTAATGAGCAATTCGTAATTGATCGGCTGATCGACGCCATCTGCGCCATTGACTACCCGCAAGACAAGCTTGAGATTCAGGTGCTTGACGATTCAACGGACGAGACGCAGGAGGTAGCGGCCGGGGTGGTAGCGCGGTACGCGGCGTTGGGCCATCCCATCGTCTACATCCATCGCACCAATCGCCACGGGTACAAGGCGGGCGCGCTTGATGCGGGGCTCAAGGTTGCGAGCGGGGAATTCGTGGCCATCTTCGACGCTGACTTTGTGCCGCCGACGGACTGGTTGATGAAGGTCGTGCACCACTTTGCCGAGCCGGAAATCGGGATGGTGCAAACGCGCTGGACGTACCTCAATCGCGACTACAGCATGCTGACCCAGATTGAGGCCATCCTGCTCGACGGGCACTTCGTGCTGGAGCATGGCGCGCGGGTTCGCTCCGGCGACTTCTTCAATTTCAATGGCACGGCAGGCATGTGGCGGCGCAAGGCAATCTCCGATGGCGGCGGCTGGCAGCACGACACGCTCACTGAAGACACTGACCTCAGCTACCGCTCGCAGATGGCTGGATGGCGCTTCAAGTATCTGCCTGAGGTGGAGTGTCCGTCAGAGTTGCCGATTGAAATGACAGCTTTCAAAACGCAACAGGCGCGCTGGGCCAAAGGCCTGATTCAAACCTCGATCAAAGTGCTGCCGATGATGTTCAAGTCCAATGTGCCGCGGCGCATCAAGGTGGAGGCGGTGTACCACCTCACTGCAAACCTCAGCTATCCGTTGATGATTGTCATGTCGGCGTTGCTGATTCCGGCGATGATTTGCAGGTTCTACCAGGGCTGGTTCCAAATGCTGCTGATCGATGTGCCGCTTTTCACGGCGTCGACGGCTTCGATCGCCGTTTTTTATCTGGCGAGCCAGCGAGAGCTTTTCCCCCGGACGTGGCTTAAAACAATCCTATATCTTCCGTTCCTGATGGCCCTCGGTATCGGCCTGACCGTCACCAACACCAAGGCTGTGATGGAAGCGCTGTTTGGAATCAAGAGCCCATTCGTGCGCACGCCCAAATATCGCGTCGCCGTAAAGGGAGAGAAATCGCAAGCCGCCAAATATCGCAAGCGCCTGGTGATCGCGCCGTGGATTGAATTGATTATTGGCTCCTATTTCTTCCTGGCGATTCTTTATACGTTTTCGAATCACAACTACTTCACCGCGCCGTTTCTCATTCTGTTCGTGATCGGTTACTGGTACACCGGCTTGATGAGCCTGCTGCAAGGCCGCTTTGAGCACTGGCGCAGCGGCAGCGCCAACACCGACGATGAATCGAGCCCCAAGCCGTTCCCCGTTGGCGTGTAAAGCCTTGATGTGATTGAATACTTTTTGTCCCGACTAAAATCGCTAAATCTCTAACGTCGAAGGGATCGTCTCACTCCACGCCCATTTCGTATGCCGTAAAGCCCTTAATACCCCTCTCCGTTACAATGGTCAAAGGCGCCTTCCGTTGCGACTGACACGAGTCATTGGCACGGCGGGCGCATCTGCTCAATTATGCTAGCCAAAACACTCCCTGAAGCCTTGACATTCGACGATGTGCTGCTGGTTCCTGCCTACAGCGAAGTGGTTCCCGCACAGGTAAGCACGCAGACGCAGCTCACGCGCGACATTACGCTGAATACCCCTTTGCTCTCGTCGGCCATGGATACGGTGACTGAATCGCGCATGGCGATCGCCATGGCGCAGCAGGGTGGGATCGGCATAGTGCATCGCAATTTATCAATCAACGATCAGGCCGGCGAGATCGACAAAGTAAAGCGCTCTGAAAGCGGCATGATCGTGGATCCGGTCACCATCGGTCCCGACCAGATGATCGGCGATGCGCTTGAAGTGATGCGGCGCTACAAAATCTCGGGTGTGCCGGTCACGCGCGACCGAAAACTGGTCGGCATTCTCACGAATCGCGACTTGCGCTTTGAGACCCGCACCGACGTGCCCGTAAACGATGTGATGACCAAAACCAACCTCATCACGGTGCCGGTCGGCACCACACTTGAAGAAGCGGAACTCATCCTTCACGAACATCGTGTTGAGAAGCTGCTGGTGGTGGACGATCAGTACAACCTTAAGGGCCTGATCACCGTAAAGGACATTCAAAAGAAACTCAAGTATCCCAACGCCAGCAAGGATGAAAAAGGCCGGTTGCGCGTGGGCGGTGCGATTGGCGCCACTGGAGACTACCTGGAGCGCGCCGCGGAACTGGTGCGCGCACGGGTTGACGTGCTGGCGATCGATTCGGCGCATGGCCACTCTTCGCGCGTGCTGGAAGCGGTACGCGAGATCAAAAAGCAGTTTCCCAACGTTGGATTACTCGCTGGCAACGTCGCTACCTACGAAGGCGCTTTGGCACTGATTGAGGCGGGCGCGGATGCAATCAAGGTTGGCATCGGACCCGGATCCATCTGCACTACGCGCATGGTCACGGGCGCAGGTATGCCCCAGATTACTGCTATCGCAGAGGCGTCGCGCGCGGCGCGCGAACACGGAATTCCAGTCATCGCGGACGGCGGCATCAAATATTCCGGCGAAGTTACAAAGGCGATTGCAGCCGGTGCTAGTTCCGTCATGATCGGCTCGCTGTTTGCCGGCGTTGACGAGAGCCCTGGTGAAACCATCCTCTATCAGGGGCGCAGTTTTAAAAGCTACCGTGGTATGGGTTCCCTCACCGCGATGAGCCAGGGGTCGGGCGAGCGCTACTTTCAAAGCACCGATGACTTAGCCAGTGCTGAACTGGGCACCGAGGGCGTGGTGCAGCGAGAACGATCCAGCCAGAACCGGCTTGCCAAGTTTGTCCCCGAAGGAATCGAAGGACGGGTTCCATATCGCGGGCCGCTTGAGTCGATGGTCTACCAACTCGTCGGTGGCCTGCGCTCAGGCATGGGCTATCTCGGCTGCGCGACCATCGCCGAGCTACAGGCAAATGCACAGTTCGTCCGCATATCGGGTGCCGGCCTGCGCGAGAGCCATGTCCACGACGTCATCATCACGCGCGAAGCACCCAACTACCACGTCGAATAAGAGCTCGCATAAGCAATGCACGTGCAGCGTTTTCCAGCTGCTTGTTTAGGTTGTTTTACACGTGCCCTCGGTCCCATCGACGGGACTCACCGTGTAGGACACTGTTGCTGAACGTTGGCGCAGAGGAGTCGAATCTTTGAGTTCTTCCTATGCAAAGGAACGCACGTCTAAGTATTGGCTGAGCGCATGGGTACCGGTGGCCATTGGCATTGGCGTGATCGCACTGGAATCGACGGAGATGTTCGGCGCCGACCGTACTTCTGGCCCCTTGCGTTGGCTGGTGCAAGGGATCTTAGGCGCCATGAGCGATTCAAGCTGGAACATCTGGCATCACTACATTCGCAAGAGCGGCCATTTTATTGGTTACGGAACTATCGGCCTTCTCTGGCTGCGCGCGTGGTGGATGACCCTGCCTCGATTCAGTTTTAAAGTGGACGCTACCCTGGCCATACTTTCGACTGCCCTGGTTGCCTGCTCCGATGAGTTCCATCAGTCCTTCCTGCCCAACCGCACCGGCGTGCCGACGGACGTTTTGCTGGACTGTTGTGGGGCGATTACTCTGCAGATTATTGCGTATTTATTTATTCGCATGAGATGGCCCAAGCGGCTGGTCCGCGCTGCGTAGCTTTCCCTTCGCTGCTTCGCTAATACAAAAATAAATTCGCTGCTTGCAAGGATTGAAAGAACAGGGATTGAACGCGTGTATATGTCCCACCTCTCGCGCTTCATCGTCATCCAAGCGCGCAAGAGCGTCCCGCGACAGAGGCGATCGCGCTTGCTACCGATAAGTTCAATCGCTCAGGGAACACGGAATAAGGGAACGCATGAGCTCACAGCCGCATATCCGCGTTGGAATATCGGGATGGCGCTACAAACCTTGGCGCGGAGATTTTTACCCGAAGGATCTCGCGCAACGCCGTGAGCTGGAATTTGCATCGCGCTGTTTCAACTCGATCGAGTTGAATGGATCCTTCTACTCCCTGCAGCGGCCACAAAATTTTCAATCCTGGAGCGAAGAAACGCCGGAAGACTTTGTGTTTTCTATCAAGGGCTCTCGCTTTATCACGCACATGCTCAAGCTGCGCAACATTGAAACGCCCCTGGCAAATTTCTTCGCTCAGGGTGTGTTGCGATTGGGGAAGAAATTAGGCCCGATCCTCTGGCAGTTTCCGCCGAACCTCTCATTTGATCCACAAAGATTTCAGGATTTCTTTAGTAAGCTGCCGAGAACGCAAAAGGAGGCAGCCGACTTGGCGCGCAATCACGATGCGCGCTTGCAAGGGCGTTCCTGGCTGCAGGTCGAAAAGGACGCGCCTCTGCGTCACGCTGTTGAGATTCGCCATCCGAGCTTTGCGTGCCCGGACTTCATAACGTTGCTGCGCAAAAACCACGTCGCGCTGGTCGCGGCCGACACCGTGGAATGGCCGCTGCTCATGGACATAACCGCTGACTTTATTTATTGCCGCCTGCATGGCAGCGAAGAGCTTTATACAAGCGGCTACGACGCCGACGCAATCGATATGTGGGCAAAGCGCGTCGTGGCGTGGTCGCGCGGACAGGAAGTAGAAGATGGCACCAAGGCTCATCCCAAGCCTGGCCCAAAACGATCTTCGCGCGACGTGTTTGTCTACTTCGACAACGATGCCAAAGTCCGCGCTCCGTTTGACGCGCAAAGCCTGCGCAAGAGGATTGCGCAATTGCAGGAGTCCGCGACCATGACAGCAACCTCGGCGCGCACATAAGTAGGGGGCGTCCGCGTGCGAACGATGTGCAGCCGCAAAGAGGCCTCGCGATACCAGGCATCAAAGGCCTGAGCGTCGCCTGCGGAGATCTTCTTCCCGAGTTCCCTGTCGTCGAGCAAGTGGCGTCTCCCGTGTGTAGTTCGTGCAGAAGACACAAAAGGTTCGGGATGGTGAAGAACTCTCTTCAGAAAAAGAAGGCGCATTGCCCCGAAAAGGACAATGCGCCGGTGCTTCTATGAAAATGGCGGGGCGAGAAGCGAGCGAATTACGCTGCTTCTTCGCCGCCCTTTTCTTCGTCCTTCTTGCTTTCTTCGAGCTGCTTTTCGAGCTCAGCACGTTTCTTCGATTTCACGTCTTCACGCTTCTGGCGCTTGGCATCCAATTGCTTTTCGGCGCCCAGGAGTTCGATGAAAGCCTTCTCGGCACCATCGCCCTTCTGAAAGCCGGTGCGGACGATGCGCAGATAGCCGCCCTGACGATCGCCGTAGCGCGGAGCCACGGTATCAAAGAGCCGTTCGACAGCCGCGTCGGTCATGAGAAAGCTGAGTGCCTGACGCCGCGAATGCACGTCGCCCTTCTTACCCAGCGTGATCATCTTTTCCACGTGAGGACGAACCGCCTTGGCCTTGGCCACAGTCGTCTCAACGCGGTCTTCGATAATGACGGACGTGACCAGGTTGCGCAGCAGCGCGCGACGATGACTGGTGTTGCGTCCGAGTTTGAATCCTCCATTGCGATGGCGCATGATGCAACTCTCTTTCGAAAATTTTCGTCGCTACCCAGGCCTCTCAAGCGAAACCTGGGTACCAAAAAGGCTTGCTGCCCGAGACTGCTTAGAAATTCTCTGTCTCGGTCGGCAACTGCAGGTCGACCGAATCCAGCGGCTCGTCCTCGTCGTCGAAGTGGCTGTAGTTCGCGGCCAGTGCGGTAGCCGGAGGGATGCTGGTCGGTCCGGGAATGGCATTGCCGCTCTCGTCGATCTTCATGCCCAGCGACAAACCCATCTGCGCGAGAATTTCTTTGATCTCGTTGAGGCTCTTGCGGCCAAAGTTCTTGGTCTTGAGCATCTCCGCTTCGGTCTTCTGCACCAGTTCGCCAATGGTTTGAATGTTGGCGTTTTTGAGGCAGTTGTAACTGCGGACAGACAGTTCGAGCTCTTCAACCGAACGATTCAGATTGTCGTTGTGGAGCAGGACCCGACCCTCTTCACCGCGCGATTCCGCTTCGATTTCTTCTTCGAAGTTGATGAAGATATTCATGTGGTCCTTGAGCAGCTTGGCGGCCAAGCCGACAGCATCGGCGGGCAGCACAGCTCCGTTGGTCCACACCTCGAGCGTGAGCTTGTCATAATCGGTGATCTGGCCGAGACGCGCCGCTTCTACCAGGTAATTCACGCGACGCACCGGCGAGTGCACCGAGTCGACGGGAATAAAGCCAAGGCCCAGGTCCGCGTCAAAATTTTTGTCGGCAGAGATATAGCCGCGCCCGCGCTTCAGGCGCATTTCCATTTCAAGACGGCCGCCCTCAGAGACAGTGGCGATATAGACATTCTTGTCGAGAATCTCGACGTCGCCGTCGGCCTCAATCATGCCCGAGGTGACGATGCCCGGCTTGTCGGAGCGCAGATAGAGCGCTTTTGGACCATCGCCTGCAAGCTTGAAGGGAATCTGCTTGAGATTCAGAATGATGTCGGTCGCGTCTTCAACCACGCCCGCGATCGATTGAAATTCGTGAAGAACGCCCTCAACGCGAACTGCGGTGACTGCGGCTCCCTCGATCGAGCTGAGCAGCGTACGGCGCAGTGCGTTGCCGACGGTGGTGCCAAATCCGCGCTCAAAGGGCTGTGCGCTGAACTTGCCAAATGTGTCTGAAAGCGTCTCGGCATCGACTGCCAGGCGCTTCGGCTTTTGAAATCCTCTCCAAAGCATATCTTGGTCTCGTTTCCCGCGCGGCATGTACGTCGCGATGCATTTTGCGGCGGCCGCGCAAGTTCTCCTTCGTTGATAGTGATCAGTGATCAGTGCGCAGTGAACAGATGGCCTGGTTGACCACTGTCCACTGTTTCCTGCCCACTGTCTTACTTGCTGTACAGTTCGACGATCAGCTGCTCGTTGATCGGCAGGTTCACGTCCTTGCGCTTCGGCAGCGATAGGATGCGGCCGGAGAAGTTTTCGAAGTTTGCCTCGAGCCATGCGGGCACGGGATTTTGCGCGGCGTACTGCGCACCCTGCTCGACAATGATCAACTTCTTGGCAACTTCGCGGATCGCGATCTCATCGCCCACGTTGACCTGGAACGAGGGGATGTTGACCTTGCGACCGTTTACCGAAACGTGTCCGTGGCGAACCACTTGGCGAGCCTGGCGACGCGAGATAGCGAAACCGAGACGATAGGCAACGTTGTCTAAACGACGCTCCAATTGCTGAATGAGCAATTCACCGGTAACGCCCTGGGCGCGGTTAGCTTTTTCGTAGTACTCGCGGAACTGGCCTTCGAGCGTGAAGTACATACGCTTGGCCTTCTGCTTCTCGTGCAACTGCAAACCGTAGCCGACAATCTTGGCCTTGCGGTCCTTGCCGTGCATGCCGGGAGGAAAATTGCGCTTCTCGATGGGGCAACGATCTGAAAGGCATTTAGTGCCCTTCAAGAAAAGCTTGGTGCCTTCGCGACGGCAAAGGCGGCAGACTGCTCCTGTGTAACGAGCCATTTCTTCGTTCTCCTGACTTCGGATGACGGCCGGTTTACGCGCATTGCGCTTCGTCCCGGCCCATGTTTCAGTGAACAGTGAATCCGTGGACAGTATTCAGTTCTGCTGTCAAACGCGGACTGCAACAACTGATGACTGCTTCCTTCACTGCCGTTGTCGAGTCAGTGGATTGAGTTATTCTTGCCGTCTTCGGCACAAACAACTGATCCCTGACCAGTGACAACTGTTTCTATACTCTGCGCCGCTTCGGTGGACGGCAGCCGTTATGCGGCACCGGCGTAACGTCACGGATAGAGCGCACTTCGATGCCTGCTGCAGCCAAGGCGCGAATTGCCGACTCGCGGCCCGAACCTGGACCTGCGACGCGAACATCGACTGCCCGCATCCCGTGATCGCGCGCCATGCTGGCAGCGTTTGAGGCCGCCTGCTGCGCCGCGAACGGCGTGCCCTTGCGCGATCCGCGAAAGCCCAATGACCCTGAACTCTTCCAACTCAGCGTGTTGCCGACCTGGTCGGTGATGGTCACAATGGTGTTGTTGAACGAGGCCTGAATATGGCAGATACCGAATGGCACATTCTTGCGCTCGCGCTTTTTGAACTTCTTGTTCTTGCCAGCTTTGCCGGCTGCGGCCTTCTCTGGTTTCGCCATTAGGTCTTCGCCGTCGCTTTCTTTTTGCTGGCCACAGTGCCCTTACGCGGTCCCTTGCGGGTCCGAGCGTTGGTGTGGGTGCGCTGTCCACGCACGGGCAGCGACCGCCGATGACGGTTGCCGCGATAGCTTTGAATATCGATGAGGCGCTTGATGTGCATTTGAACGTCTTTGCGCAAATCGCCTTCGACGTCCCCTTCGTCCTCAATCACTTGGCGGATACGGTTAACCTCGTCTTCACCCAGGTCCTGAATTTTCTTGAAGGCATCAACCTTTGCCTTGGTCAGGATCTTGAGCGCACGCGGATTACCGATGCCGAAGATGTATGTGAGCGCGATCCGAGCCTGCTTGTTGCGGGGCAGATCGACGCCAGCAATACGTGCCATTCTGATTCCTTTGCTGCTTCGGTTTGGGTGCCTCCGGCCTCAACCGGTTCGCACGGTGTTTGCGAAATTTCCCCGGGGTTCATCGCAAGCCTTGAATCCAGCTAACTAGCCCCAACTGCGTGGAGGAATTCGCGAATGCCAGGCAGAACTAGCCTTGGCGCTGCTTGTGCTTTGCGTTTTCGCAAATCACTCTCACCACACCGCGGCGAGTAATGACCTTGCATTTCGCGCAAATCTTCTTTACGGATGCACGGACCTTCATTGGTAATGCCCTTTTCTCCACGCTCAAACTAACGCGAGGGGTTTGAAGAAACATAACTCACTTGTAGCGGTAAACAATCCGCCCGCGATTCAAATCGTAGGGGCTCAGTTCCACGGCCACACGATCTCCCGGCAATATGCGGATGAAGTTCTTGCGCATTCGGCCAGAGACATGGGTCAGGACCTCGTGATTGTTCTCGAGCTTGACCTTGAACATTGCGTTGGGCAACGTCTCTGTGACCGTCGCCATGACCTCAATCGCGTCTTCCTTCGACAAACTGTATCCACTTCTGCCGGTCTGCCATCAGGCGCTTCCAGCTTGTTAAACCGAACGTTCTAGTCGGTCAGAATTTTGGCGCCGGTGTCGGTTACCGCCACCGTGTGCTCGAAATGAGCACTCATACTTCCGTCATCGGTCACAGCCGTCCAGCCGTCCCGCAGAACGCGGACGTCCGGCTTGCCTGCATTGACCATAGGCTCAATAGCGATCACCATTCCAGCCTTCAGCTTCATGCCGTGGCCCGCTTCGCCGAAATTCGGTACTTGGGGATCTTCGTGCATGTGCACGCCGATGCCGTGCCCGACAAAATCTCTTACCACCGAAAACCCTTCGGCCTCGACAACCTTCTGGACTGCCGATCCGACGTCGCCCAACGTTGCGCCCGGCTTGACCACATCAATTGCCGCGTGCAGAGACGCTTCAGTGACCCGCAAAAGCCGCGCGGTATCCGGCGCAATATGTTCCCCTACGGGAACCGTGATTGCGGCGTCTCCATAGAAACCGTCGATTACCGCGCCGCAATCCACCGAGACAATGTCGCCCTCTTTCAAAACTCGCTTCTTTGAAGGGATGCCGTGCACCACTTCACTATTGATCGAGGTACATAGTACGCACGGAAAACCGTGGTACCCCTTGAAGGCCGGCTTGGCGCCCAACTCGGCAATGCGCGCTTCGGCCACCCGCTCAAGATCGAGAGTAGTGGCGCCCGGCTTTACGTGGCTGCGGACTAGCTCGAGCACCTCGCGGACCACGCGGCCAGCGCGGCGCATCTTCTCGATTTCCTGGGACGACTTCAGTACGACTGCCACGCCGTTAACTCCAAACGCCCTGTTCTGCTGGTCTAAACCTAAAATGCCTAACCTTACAAAATCGTTACACGCGCAAAAACCGCCATTCAGCTGCGCTCACTGCGCAGCCGCTCGACGGCGGCAACAATTCCAGCCGCAATTGCGGCAATCGGCCCATCTCCGACTACTTCTGCGAAACGTCCCAACTCCCGATAGTGCTCAACAACGGGCGTGGTTTGGGCTGCGTAGGCGCGCATGCGCTCCGCAAAAACCTTTTCCGTGTCGTCGGCTCGCTGGGCTAGCGGAGCGCCTTCCACATCGCAAAAACCTGCCCGCTGGGGCGGATTCGAGTAGATGTTATAAATGCGCTGACAGACGGGGCAATTCCTGCGTCCGGTGATGCGACGCAAAAGTTGATTATAGTCCACTTGGATGCTCACAGCAACCACCGGCAGCGTCTCTGTCTGGCTTGCCAGACGTCCGTCGAGCCAATGGGACTGCGCTATCGTGCGCGGAAAACCGTCCAGAATGTATCCGTTGACGGTATCCGATTCCTGCATGCGCACTGCCACCATCTCATTGACCAGCGAATCGGGAACCAATTCCCCGCGCTGCATGATTTCCTTGGCGACTTTGCCTAATCCTGTACCTTGCGCCACGTTGGCGCGCAAGAGGTCGCCAGTGGAAATTTGAGGAATGCCCCAAAGCCTTACCAACTCTTTAGCTTGCGTGCCTTTTCCTACGCCCGGTGCGCCTAATAGCAGAATCGGTCCGGGGACGATCATCGTTGCCGCCCGTTGTTCACTTTCCAGAACTTTTGCCGCACTTGCACTTGCAGACGAAGACATTACCAGGTTTTCCTTCCGCGAATACGACCGGAGCGCGGGGAAAAGCCGTCATAATGGCGCATGATCAGCTGCGATTCGATCTGGTTGACAGTGTCCATAGCGACACCCACTACGATAAGCAGCGAGGTGCCGCCAAAGTAGAAATTGACCCCCAAACCGTGTGTAACCCAGGTGGGAAGGCTCTCAAAGAAGCGACCCACCAGGAAAATTTTGTCGAAGCGAATACCCGATATCAGGAACGTTGGAACCAGGGAAATAACAATCAGGTAGAGCGCGCCAACCAGCGTAATGCGCGTCAAAATATCGTTGATGAAGTCCGAAGTGCGCTTGCCAGGGCGAATTCCGGGAATGAACGAGCCAGACTTGCGGAAATTATCCGCAATGTCATCCGGCTTCATCACGATCGACACGTAGAAATAGGCAAAGAAGATGATGCCCAGCATGTACAGCAATTCATACCAGGGATATCCGGGCTGAAGTGCCTGCAAAATGGGCTGCAGGAAGCGATTGTTCTGCACCCACTCTGCCTGACCGAACAGCAGCGGAGCCGAAAGAATCGAGCTGGCGAAGATGACCGGCATGACGCCGCCCGAATTCACCTTGAGCGGCAAGTGACTGGATTGGCCGCCCATCATCCGCCGGCCCACAATGCGCCGTGCGCTCTGAATCGGAATGCGCCGCTCTGATCGCTCGACGAAGACGATGAACGCGACAACCGCGACCATTCCAACCACGATGAGCAGGACCGCAAAAATAGTGAATGAGCCCCACGCGCTGGTCTGGACCTTCTGAATCAGGTCGCCTACGCCACGCGGAAGGCCGGCAATAATGCCCGCAAAGATCAGCAGGCTCATGCCGTTGCCGATGCCGCGGTCGGTGATCTGCTCGCCGAGCCACATGATGAAGGCGGTTCCTGTGGTCAGCGTCAGAACCGTCATCAGATCAAATCCGATGCCGGGGTTCGTGACCAGGCCCTGCTTGGTGAGAATGGCAGCGATTCCGATCGACTGCAAGGCACCCAGGATGACCGTCATATAACGGGTCCACTGCGTGATCTTGCGCCGTCCCAGTTCGCCTTCCTTTTGCACCCGCGCCAGCGGCTCGTATACAACCGTAAGCAGTTGGAAGATGATCGAGGCGGTGATGTAGGGCATGATGCCCAGTGCAAAGATGGTCATACGGCGCAGGTTACCGCCGCCGAACAGATCCATCAGGCCGAGGGCCGAGCCACTTTGCTGGTTGAACAACAGTTCCAGTTGATGCGCGTTCACACCCGGGGTTGGGATGAACGCACCCAGCCGATAAACGGCCAAAATGCCCAGGGTGAAGAGTACCCGCTTGCGCAGGTCGGGAATCCGGAAGATATTCAGAAATTTTTCAAGCATGTTTGATTTTCCGCTTCAGGCGTTTGCCGCCGCTCGAACTTTCGTCCCGATCAGTTTATCCGCGATACGTTCAGTCTAAGCGAATGGTTTAAGCGTCCTGAAAATTCCGCCGTAATCCCTGACCTTGGATTGTGCATCCGGCGGAAGAGGCTTTACGGTGTCGCAGGACACAGCCTTACGCTGTGGCGGGAGCTACCGGACCACCCAAAACCACAGCCTTGCCGCCCGCCTTTTCAATTTTTTCGACGGCCGACTTTGAAAACTTGTGCGCATGAATGGTTATGGCCGACTTCAATTCACCCGAGCCCAGAATCTTGATCAACGCTTTCTTGCTCGAGGAGAGACCAAGCTTTTTGTAGTCTTCCAAAGCGATTTCGGTCACCTTGAGCTCAGCGATGCGGTCCAGGTTGATCACTGCGTACTCGGTGCGAAAAATATTGGTAAAGCCGCGCTTGGGAAGCCGGCGGTGGAGCGGCATCTGGCCGCCCTCGAAACCGCGCATCAGGCTGAAACCGGAACGCGAACCCTGGCCTTTGTGGCCGCGGGTTGAAGTCTTGCCCATGCCGGAACCCATACCGCGGCCGACACGCTTGCGCCCGGTATTGGCATTCTTGGGCGCGCGTAGATTAGAAAGATTCTTTACCATGATGTCCTCGCTGTAACGCCGGTAAGGTTGGTCCCTGCCGACTCGCGTTGTGGCAACCGTCTAGGCGCCAGTGTTTACGCCTGATTCTCGAGAATCCGAACCAGGTGCGGGATGGCCTTGACCATGCCGCGGGTAGGTTCTGTATCCACGCGCTCGACGATCTGATTGAGCCGCGTAAAGCCAAGCCCCTTGACGATCAGCTTATGCTTGGTCGGCGTCGAGATTGCTGAACGGTAATACTGAATGCGAATTTTCTTCGTCTCAGCCATGATTAAAGCTCCTCAACCGTCTTGCCGCGCGCATTGGCCACATCTTTAATGTCGCGCAACTGCACCAGGGCATCGAATGTCGCCTTGATGACATTGTGGGGGTTGGCGGTTCCGAGGCTCTTGGTGAGCACGTTCTGCACACCCACAGACGTCATCACCGCGCGCACCGCGCCCCCGGCAATTACGCCCGTTCCTTCAGGAGCCGGCTTCAATAGCACCTGTCCTGAACCGTAACGGCCCAGCACCTGGTGCGGAATCGTGGTGTCGGTCAGGTTGATGCGGAACAGGTTCTTCTTGGCCGATTCGATTCCCTTGCGAATTGCCTGGGGAACTTCCTTGGCCTTCCCTGATCCATAGCCGACCACGCCCGAAGCGGAGTCGCCCACAACCACCAGCGCGGCAAACGACATGTTTTTGCCGCCCTTGACCACTTTCGTCACACGATTGATCGAAACCACCTGATCTTTCAGGTTGTACTGGTTCGCATCGAGTTTCTTTTTCAAGATCGTCATTGCTCTCTCGTCTGTCCTTCCGGACGGCCCGCTCTCAGCCCATCCTGGAAAACCTTGTCTATCGGCTACTGGCCGAATCTCATTACAAATTGCCTGCCGCACCGATGGTGATTAGAACTCGAGGCCAGCCTCGCGAGCAGCTTCGGCAACAGCCTTGATGCGCCCGTGATAAAGAAAGCCGCCACGATCGAAGACTACCTTCTTGACGCCTTTTTCCTGCGCCTTCTCCGCGATCGCTTTACCAATCTCTTTGGCCGCCGCTATGTTGCCGCCCGTCTTCAGCTTCAGAACCATTGTGGAAGTCGAAGCGATTGTCT
This sequence comes from Acidobacteriaceae bacterium, assembly GCA_025350325.1. Classification (GTDB taxonomy): domain Bacteria; phylum Acidobacteriota; class Terriglobia; order Terriglobales; family Acidobacteriaceae; genus Telmatobacter. The sequence continues at coordinate 9,618 of JANXYB010000152.1, read as the reverse complement.
CGCCCTTCAAGTCATCGATCACCTGGGCATAAATGTGATTGAGCGAGCGATACACGTTGAGTCGCGGCCGCTCCGCCGTGCCTGAAAGCTTGCGGCGAATCCGGTCGTGAATGCGCTGGCGAATGGCGTTTCTTTTGGTCTGCGTAATCATGGTCTCTCATTTCCTATCAGCGGAGCCGCCCTGCGGTCCCCGTTCGGTTGTGGAGTCGGGCACGACAAGCCACTGCAGCGCCTTCTATTCCCTGGTCCCTTGGTACTACTTCGCGCCCGTCTTGCCGGCCTTCTTCTTCAATTTCTCGTCGGAGTAGCGCACGCCCTTGTTCTTGTACGGGTCGGGCTTGCGAAGCGAACGCATGTCAGCGGCTATCTGGCCGACTTTCTGGCGATCGATCCCGGAGATGGTGATATGGGTAAGTTTCGGATCGACCGTCACATCAATGCCCGATGGGAGCGGAAACTCGATCAGGTGCGAATAGCCAAGCGTGAACACCACGGTGCCCTTGCCCTTCATCTCCGCGCGGTAACCGATTCCCACGATGTCTAGTTCCCGGGTCCAGCCCTTGGTTACTCCCTCTACCGCATTGGATACCAGAGCGCGGGTCAACCCGTGCACCGCAGCATGCTTCTCGGTGTCGCGGTTGACGTGCAAGACGCCATCTATGGTCTCGAGTGTAATGCCGTCGGCGATCAACGCTGAAACCCTGCCCTTTGGCCCCTCTACCAATACCGTGTTGCCGTCCACTTTGTACTTCACGCCCGCGGGCAGCGGAATCAATTTCTTACCAATACGCGACATTGAATCAATCCTTTTTTTGCTTGCGAGTCCCGAGGAAGCGATCAGGCTTCTTCGTTCCACTGCAGCTCTCTAAAGCTAAAACTGCCTGACAACCAGACCAGCCCAGGCAGAAACGCCTAGGGCCATTGGCCGGTCAGCCAGTCCCTACCAAACTTCGCAGAGCAGTTCGCCGCCTACGCCTTCGCGGCGCGCCTGTCGGCCAGTCATGACGCCCTTGGGCGTGGTCATGATCGAAATACCCAGTCCGCCCTGCACGCGCTTGATCTCGTCGCGGCCGATGTAGACACGGCAGCCGGGACGCGAGATACGCGCCAGATCGCGAATGGCCGCTTCCTGTCCGCCGTACTTCAAATACACGCGGAGGATCTGCTTGCCTTCCTCTTCCTGAGTCTTGTAGTTGGAGATGTAACCCTCTTCCTTGAGAATGCGGGCAATCTCGGTCTTCAGCTTCGAAGCTGGTACATCCAGCTTCTGATGACGCGCCCGGATCGCATTCCGGATCCGCGCCAGAAAATCTGCTACTGGGTCGGTCAAACTCATTGCTTCTCCTTCATTCCCCGTTCGCTCCCGGACTCACTTCATTCAGAAGAACCAGCGGGAATGCTTACTACAGTGATCAGTGTTCAGTTATGAGTGGTCAGTAGGAACCTTTTGGCTAGACTGAGTGGTCGCTGATCGACACTAACTGATCACTGACCACTGCTTCACTGACAACTGTCTTGCTTACCAGCTTGACTTGATGACGCCAGGAATCTCTCCCTTGAGCGCCAGTGCGCGGAAGCACAAGCGGCAGACGCCAAACTTGCGCAAAAATCCGCGCGGCCGCCCGCAGAGCTGGCACCGGTTGTGCTTGCGGCAGCTAAACTTCGGCTTCCGCGCGTCCTTCACTCTCTTTGCAGTGGTTGCCATAATCCTCTTATCCTGCCCTTACGCGCCTTGCTTGAACGGCATCCCGAAGTGCTTCAACAATGCCCTCGCGTGATTGTCATCCTTGGCGGTAGTCACGATGGTGATGTTCATGCCCTTGAGCTTCTCAACCTTGGAGTAGTCAATTTCTGGAAAGATCAGCTGGTCGCGCAGGCCGAGCGTGTAGTTGCCGCGTCCGTCAAAACTCTTGGTCGACACGCCACGAAAATCCCTGACCCGCGGCAGCGCCGTTGAAATCAGACGATCAAGAAACTCGTATGCCTTGTCGGAACGCAGGGTAACCATCGCACCAATCGACATACCCGCGCGGAGCTTGAAAGCCGCAATCGATTTCTTGGCCTTGGTGGTGACCGGCTTCTGCCCGGCAATCATGGCCAAATCGCCCACCAGAGGATCGAGCAGCTTGTTGTTCTGCGTCGCTTCGCCCAAGCCCATGTTGATGACAATCTTTTCCAGTTTGGGCACGGCCATCTCGTTGTCGATGCCCAGTTCCTTCTTCAGAGCCTGCTTGATTTCGGTGTTGTATCTTTCTCTTAACCTTGCTGCCATCGTTTACTCTCTTTCTTCCGGTCTCGGATTGGGTTCTACATGCAACCCGTTTACCGTTGCGGAAGGGGGTTGGCCTCTTCGGCACTTGCCGCCGATTCCGGCTTTGGATCCCGCGAATGCCCCTGCTACTTCTTGGTTGGAAGGGTTTGACCGCATTTCTTGCAGACGCGCAGCCGGCGGTCGCCTTCCGTCTTGAAGCCCACCCGGACCGGACCGCAATTAGGGCAGACCAACGCCACATTTGAAACATTGATGGGCGATTCCTGTTCTGCGATGCCGCCTTTGGTCCGCTTGCCGCTCTTGCTCGAAACGGTCTTCTTGACTACCCGCACATGCTCTACAAGCACCGTGCCCTTGTCGGGGAACACGCGCAGCACACGGCCCGTCTTGTTGCGATCAGAGCCCGTGAGGATCTTGACCGTATCATTGCGATGAATATTCAAACTCGGCATATCTTCTCCCCATCCAGCGTCCGAGATCAGCGGTCACAGAACCCGCGAATCTCAACCTCGCTGAACATTGTTGCCCTGATCTTTGATCCTTGCCTACACGACTTCAGGGGCCAGCGAAACGATCTTTAAAAACTTCTTCTCGCGCAGTTCACGAGCCACCGGGCCGAACACGCGCGTGCCAACCGGCTCATGCGCATCATCAATCACCACGGCCGCGTTCTCATCGAAGCGAATATAGGTGCCGTCGCGGCGGCGATATTCCTTGCGCGTGCGGACGATGACCGCCTTCACGACTTTACCCTTTTTGACTGTGCCATCGGGCGAGGCTTCCTTGACCGCGGCGGTTACGATATCGCCCAGACCGGCCTTCTTGCCGAGTCCGCCGCCCAAGGGCAGAATTACTTGCAGCTTACGCGCGCCGGAGTTATCGGCCACGGCCAGCATCGTTCTCATTTGTACTGCCATCGAATCTTCTCCTTACCGCTCGCCTACTTGGCAGCCTGTACAGGGGCTGTTACGGCCGCTGTGTCGTCAATCTGCGCCAGCGATGAACGGCGCACAATCTCTTCGAGAGACCACCGCTTCAACTTGCTCAACGGCCGGGTCTCGCGAATGCGCACCACATCGCCCATGCGCGCGGAACTCTGCTCATCGTGGGCGTAAAACTTCTTGGTCGAGCGCACAATCCGCTTGTACTTGGGGTGCGCCTTACGCATCTCGACTTCTACCACGATGGTCTTCTGCATCTTGGTCGAAACCACGTTTCCGACCTTTTCATTGCGCCTTGAAGCCGCCGGCGCCTGTGTCTTCTCTGTTGCAGCCGTCATTTACCGGCTCCCTTCTCTGCGCTCGCTTTTGGGCTTTTCTTGGCGCTTGCCTTTACAACTTTTTTGGTACTCGGCCGACTGCTTTTCTTGGCCGGCTGGGCGGGCTTCTTAGCGATTTTGGCCACGCTGGTCTTAGGGCTCTTCTTCTCGATCGCCGGGCTCGTGTCAGGCACCGCACCACGGACGCCCAGTTGACGCTCGCGCGCCACGGTCTTGATCTGGGCGATCTCTTTGCGCAACTGGCGCAGCTTCTTTACTCCGTCGTTCTGCCCCAGCGAAACCTGAAAGCGAAGCCGGAACAGCTGCTCTGCGGAGGTCTGCTCCTGGTGTACCAGCTCTTGGTCGCTCAGACTGCGAATCTTTGTCAGTTCCATTTAGTTCTCTCTCCGGCGCTCAGCAGGTCCCTTGCGGGTTGCTGCGGCGCTTCCTTCTCAACGGGCCGAGCCTACTTGGCCGCGGTCACAATCTTTTCCGCGCCCGGCCGCATGACAAACTTGGTCCTGAGCGGTAGCTTGTTCGAGGCGAGACGCATGGCCTCCTGAGCCACATCGGGAGCAACACCCTCCATCTCGAAGAGGATCTTGCCTGGCCGCACCACGGCGACCCAATGATCGAGCGCGCCTTTGCCTGAACCCATTCGGACTTCGGCCGGCTTCTTGGTGATCGGCTTGTCGGGGAACAGGCGCAGCCAAATCTTGCCGCCACGCTTGATGAACCGAGTCATGGCAATACGGCTGGCTTCGATCTGCCGGTCGGTGATGTAACCACACTCCATGACCTTCAGACCGTACTCACCGAACGAGAGGGACGAACCGCGCCACGCCTTACCGCGCCTCTTGCCCTTCTGCTGCTTGCGGAACTTCACCTTCTTTGGCATCAACATAACGAAATCCTCAAGTGCTAGGACGAGGTATCAGGATTATCCTGTCCTGATTTGCTCCCCGGCCCACTTATTGCAAAATTCAACAACCGCAAATATCAGACAGTCAAAGGGCATTCATTCTTATCCCTATTACCCTGTCACTGTTTCTAAAATACCGAGGTCCCAACTGCGGGAGCCTGGCGGCGCTTCTGCTCATAAATGTCGCCACGATATATCCAGGTCTTGACGCCGATCACGCCGTAGGTGGTGTGCGCCTCGGTGAATCCGTAATCGATATCCGCGCGCAGCGTGTGCAGCGGCAGACGTCCTTGCAGATACCATTCCGAACGCGCGATTTCATTGCCGTTCAAGCGCCCTGAAACCCGCACCTTGATGCCTTTGCAGCCGAAACGCAGTGCTGAGTCAACGCTCTTGCGCATGGCCCGGCGGAAGCTGACCCGCTTCTCCAACTGGAGAGCAATGTTCTCTGAGACCAGTTGCGCATCGAGCTCCGGCTTGTTCACCTCGATGATGTCGATGAAGACGTCACGACTGGTGCGCTTGCCAAGCTCGGTCTTGAGCTTCTCGATCTCGGCGCCCTTGCGGCCAATGACGATGCCCGGCCTCGCAGTGCGAATCAGGAAGCGCAGCTTGTTGCCTGGACGCTCAATCTCAACCGAGCTCACGCCGGCAGCTTTCAGCTTTTCTTTCAGCTCATTCCGGAGCTTGACGTCTTCGACAAGGAGCTTGTCATAGTCGCGCTCAGAGAACCAGCGTGAACGCCACGGCTTATTGACTCCCAGCCGAAATCCGTAAGGATGGACTTTCTGTCCCATGCTTTTATCCTCAAACCTCTAGGCCTACTTGCCGGCCTTCTTCTTGGTTGTCGCTGCCGTTTTCGCAGCCGGCTTCTTTGCCGTAACTTTCTTTCGGGGCGCGGCGTTCTTGGCTGCCTTGCGGCTGCCAGTAACGGCCTTGCCCGATCCCGCCGGCTTGTCCGCCGTGGTCACCAGATGATTGTGCGCACCCTCACGCTCAGCCACGGCCAGAATGATGTGTGTCAGCCTGCGCTGGTAGCGGTAAGCGCGGCCCATCGGGGCAGGACGAATGCGCTTCATGCGCGGTCCGTCATTAGCCAGGGCCAACTTGACGAAGAGGTTGTCCACGTCCAGATCGATGCCTTGCTCGCCCGCCACATACTTGGCGTTGTCCACTGCCGACACCAGCAGCTTGTGAATCACCGGGGCAATGCGCTTCTTGGTGAAGGCAGCCGTTTCCAGCGCCTCCTGAACCCCCCGACCCTTGATCAGGTCGAGCACCAGGCGCGCCTTTTGCGGCGAGACGCGCTGAAATCTGGCTTCGGCCCGGTACTCTTTTATCTCGACTGCCATCGTCATGCCTTCCTAAATCGCTTTGGCTCGCTGGAGCTGAACTCCATCACGCCGAATCTCAAACTACCGCGGCTTTGCGGCTGCCTCAGCCTTGCCGCCGCCGGCATTGTGTCCCTTGAACGTGCGCGTCGGGGCGAACTCCCCCAGCTTGTGGCCCACCATGTTTTCGGTCACATAGACCGGAACGAACTTGCGGCCGTTATGCACGGCAATGGTGTGACCCACAAACTCGGGAAAGATGGTCGAACGCCGCGACCAGGTCTTCACTACCTTCTTATCGTTGGCCTGGTTGAGCACCTCAATCTTGACGGTGAGGTGCGCATCCACAAACGGGCCCTTCTTAGTCGAACGTGCCATAAATCTTCCGCTCCTCTACTTCGCCCGGCGGCTGACGATGAAGGCGTCGGTCCGCTTATTGTTGCGTGTCTTATATCCACGTGTCGGCTGGCCCCACGGGGTCACCGGATGACGGCCGCCAGAAGTCTTGCCTTCGCCGCCGCCGTGCGGGTGATCCACCGGGTTCATCGAAACGCCGCGATTGGTGGGACGAATGCCCAACCAGCGATTGCGGCCCGCCTTACCGATGGAAATGTTTTCGTGATCGGTGTTGCCCACCTGACCAATCGTCGCCATGCACTCGACCAGAACCCTGCGGGTTTCACCAGAGGGCAACTTCAGAAGGGCGTATTCGCCTTCCTTAGCCACCAACTGCGCCTGCGTACCCGCGGATCGCGCCATCTGTGCGCCTTTGCCCGGTCGCAGTTCGATGGCATGAACCGTAGTGCCGGCGGGAATGTTTTTCAGCGGAAGTGCGTTGCCGACCAGGATGTCCGCTTCAGGACCGGAGGAAACCGTCGCCCCCACCTTCAGCCCAACAGGCTGCAGTATGTAGCGCTTCTCTCCGTCGGCGTAGTGAACTAACGCAATGCGAGCCGACCGGTTTGGATCGTACTCAATCGTCGCCACGCGTCCGGGTACGCCATACTTCTCGCGCTTGAAATCGATGAGGCGCAACATCTGCTTATGGCCGCCGCCGTGATGGCGGATGGTCAGGTCGCCCGTATTGCGGCGTCCGCCGGTACGCTGCTTGACCGCCAGGAGCGGCTTGTGCGGCTTATCCGTTGTGATGTCGTCGTTCACCTGCGTGGTCTTGAAGCGCAGGGACGGCGTGATCGGTCTGTAAGTCTTGATTGCCATCGTCTTTATGTCCTGGAATGCAGGCACTCCAATTTCAGTGCCGCTCTCCCCGTTTCTCCGGCGCCCGCTCAATCTCACAGGCTCCGATAGTGCTTCGCAACGGCCGTTTCGTCCGGCCTCAATTCCTTAGAGGTTGCTCACGTATTCCGGCAGCTTCTCGCCGGCCTTTAACCGCACGTACGCTTTCTTCCAGTCCGGCCGGAAGCCTGCAAACTTGCCGCGGCGCCGTTCTTTGCCGGGCATATTCGAGGTGCGCACCGCGGCTACCTTCACTTTGAAGAGAGCCTCAACTGCTTGCTTGACCTCGGTCTTCGAAGCTTCGGGCGACACGTCAAATACCAGCGTGCCCTCGGTCTCCTTCACGTTCAGCCCTTTTTCGGTAATCAACGGGCGGCGAATAACTGAGTAGAGAGTTGGCATTACACGGCCTCCGTCTGCGCGGCGAGCCTGCGCTTTGACACGGATTTCTCGAGGGCCTCGGTCAACTGCTCGATGGCGGCGGCCGAAAAAATAGCCCGCTCATAGCGCAGCAGATCGTAAGGATGCACCTCGTTGTTCAGCACCAGTTCAACGCCCTTGAGGTTGCGTGCGCCGAGTAGTAAGCCCTGGCTAAGCGTCTTGCCGTTCTCAACCAGCAGGGCGGTGCGCGTCACATTCAGCTTGCTGAGAGCGGCGCGATAAAGTTTGGTCTTACCTTCCTTGATTTCCAAGGAATCAACTATGGTAAGTTTGCCATCGGCCAGCTTTGCAGCCAGGGCTGAACGCAGTGCCCCCAAGAGCTTCTTGCGCGGGAAAGCATAGTCGTAGCTGCGCGGCTGCGGTCCGTGAACCGTGTAGCCATGACGCCACAAGGGCGAACGCACCGAACCGATACGTGCGCGGCCCGTGCCCTTCTGCTTCCACAGTTTCTTGCCCGAACCGGCAACTTCCGTGCGGCTCTTGGTCTTGTGCGTGCCTTGGCGCAGCGAAGCACGGTAGTGCTTGACCGCTTCCCACAGCAGGGCTTCATTCACCTGATCGGCTCCGAACACCGTGTCGGATAATTCGATCGAGCCGACCCTGTCACCGTTCAGATTCAATACATCCACGTTTGCCATCATTTTCTTCTTCCGCCAGAATCTCTTCCGGCTTCAATTTCTCGTGCGCCACCAGGCGCGATCACCCACACTTAAAGGGGCTATTTGCGCTTGCCGCCAGCCTTCTTCGAAGCCTTCAGCGGATCGACCGTACCCGATCCTGCAAAACCACGGCGCTCGCGCGGCGGAGTTTTGGCTCTAGAAATCAGCACGTAACCTTCCCGCGAACCTGGCACTGCGCCCTCGACCATCAATAGATTTTCTTCAAGGTCGATTCCGCGAATACGCAGATTGCGAACCGTGACCTGCTCCGCTCCCATATGGCCCGGCATACGCTGCCCGGGAAACACACGCGACGGAAAACTCGATGCACCGATCGAACCCTGTACCTGAAACATGTGCCCGTGCGACTTGGGTCCGCCGGCGAATCCGTGCCGTCGCACCACACCCGCAAAACCGCGGCCCTTGGAGGTGCCAATCACATCGACAAACTTCGCGTCAGAGAAAATGTCTACCAGCACGCGGTCCCCGGCTTTGGAGTTCTCTTCGCCTTCCTTGGCGGCTATAACCAGCACTTCCCGGATGACCTTGACGGGCGGCCCTTCAGTCTTCTTGAAGTGCCCTGCCTGCGGCTTGGTCACGTTCTTCGCCTTAATGAATTCCACCAAGCCAATCTGTGCGGCGTCGTAGCCATCGTTGGCCAGCGTTTTCAACTGCGTAATCACACACGGGCCTGCCTGCAGCACCGTAATCGGGTGCACATCGCCCTTTTCGTCGAAGACCTGTGTCATGCCGATCTTCTTACCTAGAATTCCTGTAACTGCCATGTCTTCCTCGCCTCATCATGCGATCCGTTCATCGCACTGCCGGATTACTGATTGCGCCTCGAACGTAGACGCGCCGTAAGGCGCTCACGCACGAACGGCTAGTTCACTTCTCGAAAGCCTTGATCTCGACATCGACGCCAGCGGGAAGATCGAGCTTCATCAGCGCGTCCACGGTCTGCTGGGTCGGCTCGAGAATGTCGATCAGCCGCTTGTGCGTGCGGATCTCAAATGCTTCGCGCGACTTCTTGTCCACGTGCGGCGAACGCAGCACGCAATACTTGTTCTTGATCGTCGGCAAGGGGATCGGACCGGCCACCGTTGCCCCGGTGCGCTTGGCCGTCTCCACAATCTCGCCGGTAGAGGTGTCAAGCACGCGATAGTCGTATGCCTTTAACCGAATTCGAATCCGTTGTCCTACCATGCTTATCCATCTTCCTCTGCCAGCATCGGCCGGCAGTTGTCAGGGATCAGTTTTGGCTGATCCCTAGTTTCCTAACTTACTTGGTAATTTCTGAAACCGTACCAGCGCCCACCGTGCGTCCGCCTTCGCGGATCGCGAAGCGAAGGCCCTTCTCCAAGGCCACCGGCGTGATCAGCTCGACAGCCAGCTGCACGTTGTCGCCCGGCATCACCATCTCGGTGCCCTCGGGCAGTTCCGCCACTCCCGTCACATCGGTCGTGCGGAAGTAGAACTGCGGACGATAGCCCTTGAAG
>JANXYB010000146.1 GCA_025350325.1 Acidobacteriaceae bacterium | reverse complement strand
CGGCGCATTCTCACTGCTGCCTATCGCATCACGGGGAGCATGGCCGATGCAGAGGACGTGAGCCAAGCCGTCTTTTTGCGCCTCGCAAACGGCGGTGCTTTGCCCGTCACCAACGAGGGCAGCTATCTTTACCGCGCCGCGATTAACGGATCGTTAGACCTGCTGCGCAGTCGCAAAGCCGCAGGGTTTGAGCCACTTGATAATGCTGCCGACATTGCTTGTTCCGGCGTTGGCTCCTCGCCAGAACGCGAGGCCTCTGCCCACCAGCTCGGCCAATGGCTCAGAGTCGCAATCAGCGAACTCGCACCGCGCGCCGCAGAAATGTTTACCTTGCGATACCTCGAAGACTTAGGCAATCGCGAAATCGCAGTATTGATGGGCACTTCGCAAGCGGTCGTTGCCGTCACCCTGCACCAGGCACGATCAAGATTAAAGAAGCGCCTTACCGAAATTGAACGGGGGAGACTATGACACAGCATGACGAGACTTTGCTTACGGCCGCAATCGATGCATTGAAGGCCACCGAACCAGATTCGGCTCAATTCACAAACTCTGCGCAGCGGGTTGCTGCGCGCCTGGGCCTTGACGAGTCTCGCCAGGTCGCAGGGTTTTCTATGAATCAGACGATAGAAACCTGCGACGATGTCCAGCATTTGCTCACTTCTTATAAAGCGGGCACGCTGACACCCGCGCGCACGCTTCTGGTTGAGGCTCATCTCCGCGATTGTCGCTCGTGCCTACGTCAATTCAAGGGTCAGGCAGCCCAGGCTGCGCTTGACTGGACAACACCAAAGCCTGCTGCCCGAAGCACTTGGCATCCGAGATCTCTCGGCTGGGCGATGGCGGCGAGCATTGCCATGCTGGCTTGCTCGTTCTTCCTTTACAAGGCCTATTGGCAGGTTCCTGCCGGCGTGCGGGCTGAGGTGCAATCGATTGATGGAGCGGCCTATCGCACCTCCGATGCCGGCGATCGACAGCTTGCCGCCGGAGATTCCCTGAGCGAGGGCGACCATCTGCGCACCGCCGCGGGAGCGCATGCCGTAATTCGTCTCTCCGACGGGTCCACTGTCGAAGTGGACGAAAGAAGTGTTTTAGGCGTGGGTGCGCGCGGCAAGAACATGACCGTCTCGCTGGATAATGGCGCCGTCATTGTTCAGGCAGCCAAGCGCAGGTCGGGGCACTTGTATTTGAAGACCCAGGATTGCCGGGTGGCTGTCACCGGAACTGTGTTCTCTGTCGATGCCGGGATTAAAGGCTCGCGCGTGGCGGTATTACAGGGGTCGGTGCACGTAGCGCACGCGGGAATCGATTCGCTGCTACACGCCGGCGACCAAATCACGACCAGCGACAATCTTAGCCCCGCGCCCTTTGAACAGCAGATCGGCTGGAGTCACGATCGCGACAAGTATCTGCCTCTTCTCGCGGAATTCGCGACGTTGCGCAACCGTATCGGCGCTGTGCCTTTCCCTCAACCCAGGTACACGAGCGACCTGCTGGCGCGGATGCCTGCTGACACCGTGCTGTACGTCAGCATTCCCAATCTCGGTGATTTTCTGAGCGAGGCAAACAACATCGTTCACGATCAGCTCAAGCAAAGCCCGGAACTGCAACAGTGGTGGGCGCAAGGCAAGGGCCACAATACCGAAGAGTTGGATGCGGTGGTCGACAAGCTCCACGACATGAGCCGCTATCTTGGCGATGAAATCGTGATTGTCTCGAGCAAGCAGCCTGACAATGCGGGATTTGCCGTGATCGCCGACGTGCACAAGAGTGGCCTGGGCGCCTTCCTCAATCAGCAATTCTCATCCTCGAATGCAGCCGGCGCACTTACTGTATTCGACCAGCAATCACTTGGGACGGCCAAAGACGGTGGCAGCGAACATCACGGTGCTTACGCGCTGATTCGCGAACACGAAGCGGTGTTTACCAACAGCATCGGAACCTTGAAGCAGATGAATGCACAACTTAATGCAGGCGCCAGCGGTTTCGCTACGGGCGACTTTGGTAAACAGATTACCGCCGCATACAGTCGTGGCGCTGGAGTAATTCTGGCCGCCGATCTTCATCAGATGATTGGCAAGGGCATGGGAAAATTTCACGCCAATCATCAAAGTGCCGACGCAACCAAAGCCAGCGGCTTGGACGGCGTGGAATATCTTATCGCTGAACATCGCGAAACCAATGGAAGCCCTGAGAATCATTTGAACCTGCAATTTGCCGGCACCCGTCAGCGCATTGCATCATGGCTCGGCGCACCCGCGCCCATCGGCTCGCTCGACTTCGTCAGCCCCAACGCGGCAGTTGCTGTCGCCGTGCTCTCAAAGGATCCGAAATCGATCGCCGATGACCTCATGGCCATGGCCGACCAGAATGGCAAAACTCAAGATAAAGGCTGGAGCGAAGCTGAATCGAAGTTGCAGATCAGCGTGCGCGACGATCTTGCGGCCAATCTTGGCGGCGACTTTTCCTTGTCGCTCGACGGGCCGGTGCTGCCGACCCCGTCTTGGAAAGCCGTTATTGAGGTCTACGATGCAGAGCGCCTTGAGCAGACGCTTGAGCGCCTGACCCAAACGATTCGCAATCAGTCGCACGGCAAAGACGCGCACTCTATCGCTATTGAACCTTCCCAGGTTGGCGCACAGCGCTACTACTCTGTCCATGACCTGACTTCGGGCGCCACCGTTGCGCAGTACACCTTCTCGGGTGGCTACATGATCATTGCGCCTAATCGGGCATTGTTGATCGACGCGCTCAAAACTCAAGCGACGGGCAATTCTCTGGCCCATGCCCAGGCGTTTCGGTCACTACTGCCGCACGACGACAATGAGAACTATTCCGCCATCGCCTATCAGAATTTAGGTCCTGTGCTCACGCCGTTGCTCTCGCAATTCTCAGGACCGTCGGCAGATGCACTGCGCCAACTCGCAGCGGATTCCCGGCCCACGGCAATCTGTGCATGGGGTAGAGACAACCGCATAGAAGCCGCGAGCGACAGCCGGCTTTTCGGCTTCGATTTCCTGACCCTCGGGGCGTTGATGAATTCAAGGAACAACAATGTCGGCCGAAGCGTAAGAGAATGACATGGGCATAGTTGATCTGGACGGATTGGAGGTCCGACTCGGTGGTCGCACGGTGCTGGCTGGCATCACGGGCGAATTGCAGGGCCACGCGATCGGCCTCCTCGGTCCAAATGGAGCGGGCAAGTCAACGCTGATCAATACCCTGCTTGGATTCCACGAACCTTTTAAAGGCACGGCGCGCGTCTTCGGTTTCGACGTGCGCCGTGAACGGTCGCGCATTCGCCAGCAGATCGGCTACATGCCCGAGAACGATTCCTTCATCGGCAACATGAGCGGCGTAAAATTTGTTCGGTACATGGCAGAGCTAGCGGGGCTGCCGCAGGAGGTCGCCCTCGAACGCGCCCACGAAGCGCTCTTTTACGTAGGCCTCGGCGAGGTGCGATACCGCAAGATCAGCACCTACTCCCTGGGCATGAAGCAGCTCATAAAATTAGCCCAGGCACTGGCGCACGGTCCGCGCTTATTAATTTTGGATGAGCCCACCAATGGGCTCGATCCCATGGCTCGCCAGCGCATGATCCAGGTGATCAAAGAAATTCGCAAAGAAGGCAGCATTCGCCTGCTTATCTCTTCGCACCTGCTGCGGGATATTGACGAGACGTGCGACGAAGTGCTGATCCTTAAAGGTGGGCGCATCGCAGCACTCAGCAATATCGAGCAGGAGCGCAATTCGCATCGCAATTTCATTGAGCTCGAAACCGTCGGTGCGACCGAGCAATTCACCGCACGCATCCGCGCACTCGGCTGCGAATGTGCCGCCTATCCAGGCGGACGCATCAAGCTTGTGATGCCCGACAAGATCGCGGCTCGGGACTTGTATGTGATTGCCTCTGAACTTGGCGTTCAGATCCGGCGCATGAATCAGCGTCGCGACTCCCTTGAGGACATCTTCCTCCGCGCGATGGATAGCGAGATAGGACGGCCCGAACATGTCAGTGTATAAACACGATTACCGCGCATACACCGGCGAGGTAACTCCGCTGTGGACACGCGTCAACGTGCTCGCGCGCTACGCCTTTTCAGAGGCATGGTCATCGAAAATAACGGTCACGCTTTTCACCCTTTCCCTCGCGCCCATTATCGTATTCCTCATCCTGATTTACGTCGCGAACAACCCCATTGCCCGGGCTCTCATCACGAGAGGCAACCCGCAAGCATTTGCTATCGACGCAAAATTCTTTCTCAAGGTAATCGAGATGCAGTCGTGGTGCGCGCTCGTCGTCACCGCGTGGATAGCGCCGCGACTCATCAGCTTTGATCTTTCCGACAATGCTCTGCCCATCCTGCTCAGCCATCCCATCTCGCGCGTTGGTTATATTTCTGGAAAATTCATCGCGCTGTTTTCATCCCTCTCCGCTATCACATGGTTCCCGTGCCTGCTGCTCTTCGCTTACCAGGGTTACTCCTCCGCCGAACATTGGACGGCGGCGAACTTGCCCATCGCCTTTGGATTGCTCGTTGGCTCGTTGATCTGGATAGCGTTTTTGTCGCTCCTCGGACTGGCGCTTTCCTCCTGGGTCAAGTGGCGCGTCGTGGCCACCGGCGTCATATTTGCCGCGGTCTTTGTGCCCGCGGGCGTAGGCGGCATCGTTACCGCAATCATGCGAACCAAATGGGGCTTCCTGCTCAATCTGCCCTTCATCATGTCGCTACTCTGGCAGCGTCTGCTCGGCGCGCCAGAGTTTATGCGGTCAGGCCAGTCGATTCCGACGACGGCCATCGTCATCATGCTGGGGCTGGCATGCCTGCTCTGCATCGCCATGCTCAATGCACGTATCCGTGCGCGCGAGGTGGTGCGAGGATGAGCGACCGCATCGTTTTCGAAGACGTATCAAAGTTCTACGGCGAGGTGCTGGGGGTGAACCGTATCTCGTTGAGCATTCCGCCCGGCATCACCACGCTGGTCGGTCCCAATGGATCAGGTAAAACCACACTCATGAACCTGATGACCGGCTTGGTCCAACCATCGAGTGGCCGCATCTCCGTGCTCGGCCTTGACCCCGGCGACGCTACTGGGTTCTTTCGCAACGTTGGCTATTGCACGCAATTCGACTCGTTCCCTCGCGGCATCGTGGGATGGCAATTTGTATTGGATAGTCTGATGCTGCATGGAATGAATAAGGCCGACGCGTACAAGCTCACCATGGAAGCACTCGACCGCGCGCAACTTGGCGATGCCGCCGGGCGGCAAATCGCCGGATACAGCAAAGGCATGCGTCAGAAAATTCGCCTTGCCCAGGCAATCGCGCACCACCCTCGTGTGCTGGTGCTAGACGAGCCACTCAACGGATTAGATCCGGTCGCACGCGCCGAGTCTCTGGCGCTCTTTGAAGAGCTTGGCCGCGAAGGAATGCATCTACTCATCTCCAGTCACATACTGGACGAGGTCGACAGAATCTCAGATCGCGTAGTCCTCATCACGGGCGGCTACCTGATTGCCGAGGGCAACATTCACCAGGTTCGGCAGGAAGTGCGCGACAAGCCCATGCAAGTTCTGATCCGGTGCGATCATCCGGAATTGCTTGCGTCAAAAATGTTCGCCATCAATCACTGTGTCGAAGCGCGGCTGCACGCCGACGGTAGAGGGGTCTTCCTCCGCACCGCTGACATTGATCAGTTCTATTCGCTGTTGAACGGCATCGCTGTCGAGGGCCTCGTCAAGATTGAATCAGTCGCGCCCGCAGACGACGATGCCAACGCGATCTACCAATATCTGATCGGATCGGACGGGAGCGCGTCATGATGAACGCTAAAGCCGAAGCTTTTAAAGACGATCTCGCTCAGCAGCCGTGGTCTTTGTATTTGACACAGACGCGGCGCCTCACTGTCATTGAACTCAGACGCAATCTCGTCTCGTGGCGAGCGAGCTGGATCTATTTCCTGGCGTTCGTTCCCACGCTGATCATCTTCATTCATCTCCTGTTCGACTCGCATCCGCAAAGTACGATGAGCGATGACTCGAACGTGCTGGCAGGCATTGTGCAGCTTTATTACATCCGGCTTGGGATTTTCTTTGGCTGTCTTGGAATTTTTTCGCGCCTGATTCGCGGCGAGATGATCGAGCGCAGTCTGCACTTTTACCTACTTGCACCGGTGCGGCGAGAGATTCTTCTTCTATCCAAATTTATTGCGGGATCGGTCAGTGCCCTTCTCTTGTTTGTAACGGCAATCGTCGCTGATTTTGTCTTGATGTACGCGGCCTACGGTCCTGCAGGCCGTGCGTATATTCTGAGCGCGACCGGCTTAGCGCAGCTTGAGGCCTATGTCGCGATCGCGGTCCTTGCGTGTCTCGGCTATGGAGCGGTATTTCTTCTCCTGAGCATGATGTTCCGCAATCCCACACCGGCGGCGATGCTCGTACTGGGGTGGGAAGCGATCAACCCCGTCATGCCGTCCCTGCTGCAGAAACTGAGTGTAGCTTCTTATTTGCGCCATATGATGCCGGTCAGCATCGCCGGCGAAGGCATCTTCGCGCTCTTGACCGTCGAGACCGAACCGGTCTCCGGCTGGGTCGCGGCGCTTGGCCTGCTGATGTTGACCGCCGTGGTCCTTATCTACTCCTGTTATCGCATCCGTAAACTAGAGATTCGCTACACTACCGAATAGGCCCTGAGAAAATGTGCGCTGCGCCTCTGATCGAACCATTGCGGTAGTCGTTCGCTGCGACATGCGCGTTCTCGTATTGCGTTCGGTTCACTCCACTGCGTATCTTTATCTTGGTGAAGCGGTCGCACTACAACCGGAAGATAGACAATGGAAGTCCTAAAGCAGCTTTTCGAGCAGCATTTCCGCGTCCCTGCCGACCAGGTTAGTCGTCTTCAGGGCCAACTTGGCGGTTCAGGGCGCGCTATCCTCCGCCTCGCGAGCGGCGGCATCAGCGCGATCGGCATTCTCTACCCGGTCAAGGAAGAAAATATCGCGTTTCTTGAATTTTCGAGACACTTCCGCCGTCATGGATTGCCAGTGCCCGAAATTTACGCGGAGAGTTTGAAACAGGGGGCGTACCTCGAAGAAGACTTCGGCGACATGACCTTGTTCGATTTTCTAAACAAGAATCGCGACGGCGAAAACATCTCTGCATCGGCGGTCGACGCCTATCGCAAAGTCGTCGGGACCCTGCCGCGCTTTCAAGTGGATGCCGGACGCGATCTCAACTACAAAGTTTGCTATCCTCGCTCCAGTTTTGATCGCCAGTCGATTGCCTGGGACCTCAATTACTTCAAATATTATTTCCTGAGGCTCGCGGGAATTCCCTTCAACGAGCAAGCTCTCGAACAGGACTTCAGCCGCCTCACGCGATTTCTGCTCGGCGCCGATCACGACTACTTCCTTTATCGAGACTTTCAATCGCGTAACATCATGCTCCGCGACGGCCAGCCATTCTTCCTCGATTATCAAGGCGGACGGAAAGGCGCGCTGCAATACGACATCGCTTCGCTGCTCTACGACGGCAAAGCCGATCTGCCTCCGCAACTCCGCCAGCAGCTGCTTGACGACTATCTTGACTGTCTCGCCGAACACATCCCGCTCGATCGCGCCGCCTTTATGGAGCACTATTACGCATACGTTTACGTGCGAATTTTGCAGGCGCTTGGTGCCTATGGGTTCAGAGGCTTCTACGAGCGCAAGGCGCATTTTTTGCAGAGCGTTCCGTATGCCCTCAAGAATCTCGCTTGGCTGGCTGACAACGTCAAGCTGCCCATCGCCCTGCCCGCGCTGATGGAAGCGCTATGCGGCATGTCGAGGTCTGACACGTTGCAGGGCCTTGCTTCATCGGCGAATAGTCTCACAGTGCGCATCTTCAGTTTCTCTTTTCATCGCACGTTACCCAGCGATGAGACCGGCAACGGCGGCGGATTCACCTTTGATGCGCGCAGTCTGCCCAATCCAGGACGCGAAGAGCAGTTCATGCAATTAACCGGGAAAGATGGCCCGGTGATCGACTATCTCAACCAACAGGAGAGCGTGAGGCAGTACTTTGCCAATGTATTGACTCTCATTGACGCCAGTGTCTTCGCCTATCAACGCCGCGGCTTCAAAAACCTCATGGTGTCATTCGGGTGCACCGGCGGGCAACACCGATCGGTGTTTCTTGCTGAGCAATTAGCAACGCATCTGCGTGGCGCAAATGGCGTGAGTGTGATCGTGCGTCATATGGAGATGGAGAAGATGGGCAAGTGAAGGCGATGATATTGGCCGCGGGTCTGGGCACACGGCTTCTGCCTCTTACCAAGGATCGACCCAAGGCGCTGGTTGCGGTAGGCGGCCGCACGCTACTCGAAATTGCCATCTCCCGTCTTCGCGAATTTGGTGTCGACAACTTCGTCGTGAACACGCACCACTTTGCACCCATGATTCGCGACTATCTCGAAACCCACGGTAACTTCGGCGTTCGCATCGTACTGTCGCACGAAGATGCATTGCTCGACACCGGCGGCGGATTGCTGAAGGCCGCATCATTTTTTCTCGACGCCGGTGCAGCTTTGCAAGAGCCCTTCATCCTGCATAATGTCGACGTAATCAGCACCATCGATCTCGCATGCATGATGCGTTTTCACCTCGACCAAGGCGCACTGGCAACCATCGCAGTTCAGGATCGACCAACTTCGAGATACCTGCTCTTCGACACCGATGGAAACCTGTGTGGCCGCAGAACGAAACTCACCTCAACAGAAGCCAAGTC
The DNA here is from genome assembly GCA_025350325.1 of Acidobacteriaceae bacterium. Taxonomy (GTDB): domain Bacteria; phylum Acidobacteriota; class Terriglobia; order Terriglobales; family Acidobacteriaceae; genus Telmatobacter. The sequence goes on along the minus strand of JANXYB010000146.1, from coordinate 11,907 downwards.
ACAACCCGCGCATGACGAAGTGGTTCGCCCCGCAGCCCAACTGCAGCCTCTGGCCTTCACCGGCATCCATATCGTTTCTCCGCGTCTGCTGACAATGATCAGAGAAGAAGGTGCATTTTCGATCATTACGACCTACCTCGATCTTGCTTCGCGTGGAGAAAAGATCGCAGCGTTCCGCGCCGACCAATACTACTGGCGCGATCTTGGCCGACCCGAGAGCATCGCGCGCGTGGAACAGGAAATGAAGACCGGCGTTTACCCTTCGGGTTGAGTCAAGGGACTGCATAGACTGGACAGGAATCTCCGCCCCGATCCATTCCTTGGCATATGCTGACAGGGTGTCTCTTCAATGGCAACTCGGAGCCCTCGCGGACGGTCTGGCCTGCTATCGGAACGCCGAATTCTTTGCGGCGCATGAGCATTGGGAACTGGTCTGGCTAAGTCTGGAGGAGCCTGAAAAGAGCTTTATGCAGGCCGTGATACAAGTAACCGCTGCATTCCACCATTTACAAACAGGCAATAACGTCGGCGCGGCATCCCTTTTGCAGAGAGCGTTGCGAAGACTCAATCTTTTCCCGGCACAGTTCGGAGGTATTGCCGTGGGACTGCTGTGCCATGAGATCCGTCAGGCACTACAGGACATCGCGAGCATGCCCTCGCGCGCTCATCCGATCACCGCACCACAGATTCTAACCGTCGGCTAACGGCAGATACACTCGCATTACTCATTACTAGTCGTTCGAAAAACGAAAGGGGTGCGTACTTGCCGCACCCCTTTCGGTTCGGCTGCACTCAGCGGTCGTTATCTTCGCAGCCCCGGCCACCCTTTACTGAAACCAGCCTTTGATCTTCCGCGGTCAAAGTCCGGTCGTAGCAGTAGTCTTCTGATTGCAGTCGATAAGTCTGCGTGGTCCTGGCCCCTGACGGCCCAAGGAAATTGCCGTGTGTATCCCACTTGAGCGTGTCGGTAGCAATTACCTTATTGCTCAGTTTAAATTCATCGTCTCTGAACCCATTGAGGGCCTTCGTCACCCGCACCAGATCCTGCTGATCGCTCGTGGTGGTCTGATAAAAGCTTCCATCCGGATTGACGATAAACTTGTAGCCAACGTTGAGCGGGTAGGCAAAGTGCTTCTCAATAACTCGTGAGAAAGGCCCCTCTTCAGTGGTAGTGCGAGAGTCGACTGTGCTCAGTTGTCGCGCATGCTGAATGTCAGTGGTGGCGTTCACGTCGAATTCCTGCTTGCTCGAGAAGTTGACGGTATCATCGACGGTCGTCTCGACACGGCCATGAGACGTGTTTACGTACCCGCTGATAACAAACTTTCGTTTCGACGCGACGGAGACGCTGCCAGTATAAGTCGGGCCAGTACTGGTCGTGATGTGCTCTTCGACGGTCGGCATTGGCTCTGCTGAAAGGGTATTTGTGAGGATTCCGCCCGTAACCTTCTGCGCGCGATGATCCTGAAAGGCCAGCAGGTTGGCGGTCGCCAGGAAGTAGCTGTTCGCATTGAAGACGCTCACGCCGACCGTATGCGGATTACCGTCCGAAAGCACCCCCGCAAACGGCGTCAAGTCGACACGATACGGCTTGAAGTCAAGCGTCTGCACGCCTGGGATTGGTTCCCATAGGTACGGATCAATTCCGCCCGTATATATCCACGGATAGACTGGCGCTACCCCGGCAGGCTTGCCGTCGATCGTCACTTCAGTCTCGCGAAAGGCTGTGTTCCCGCACGTCGCGAGGTTGGCGGTCTGATCGTTGGGCACGCAGAAATACCAGAATTCATCGTTGGACTGGCTCTGCGCGATGATGTCGAGATAGACGCGCTCGACGTTGGTCGGCAAATTGAGGGTCTGCGTGATCTGGTCGGTCGTGGTGTTGAGCGTGCCTGCGTCCCCACCGCTCCCGTTGACAGGGACCACTAAATCCGGAGTGACGGGCGCAGGGTCACGCATCGACGTGGGATAGAACTCGAGCGCAGCGTTCGCGTAGATGATGCCGTTGTACGTAACGCCGCCCGACACGCCAACAAAGTTCCCGATGTTTGCTTCGCCGGTTTGCGCCGACTTGAAGATAGCGCTCAAATCGGTCACATCATGCTCTACGTGCCATGAGGGACTGAGCGTGCTGCGTGGCTCGGCAGTCGTTCCGTAAAAGATGTTCGCGTGGCCAAGGTAGAAGGCGGCGGTGCGATCAAACTGCCTCCCTGCCGTCACGGTGAAGTCGGCAGTGAAAACGACTTTGGCCCACGGGCCAGGGCAGGCGGACGGTGGCGTATAGCTGAATGACTTCAGATTGAAGTCGGCGAACGCGAGGTTCTGAAAAAGCGGCACAACGCAGGGTTGCGTGTGAGGTCGCTGCACCGGCGGCGCAGCGGTGATTGGGTTAGAGGAACCGATCTGCGGCGTGGCCGGTACGATCACGACTTGGCCGGTAAGGGCACTGGCAAATGCGAACGAGAGCGCGGCGAGCAATAACGCGGGCCGATACACCTTTGAGAAGTAGTTCCTTGTCATGAATGTCCGCTCCTTTGAGCCTTCAAGAATGTTGCCAAATATACCAGTCATTCGGTATGAATGTCTAAAAATTGTATAGTTCAATCATTTTTATGGACACTTTTATCAGATTTATGTAACGTGGTTTCACAATGGCTGTCGGATTTTGTTTTTCTGCCCATCCGACTGCTTAGGAAGCATCGAGATTTTCACTGATAGCGAGGCACCGCACGAACGCTTCCAGCACTCGCTCCCTTTCCTCTACTACTGCAGTAGATTTTTGTGAGGTCAATATGAAAACGAAATTGTTCCCGATCTTTTTGATCTGCGCGTTCACACTTTTGGCGTGCATCCCCGCAGCGTTGGCCCAGACCGTGACCGGCTCGATCACCGGCGAAGTGACTGACTCGAGCGGAGCGATTATCCCAGGGGCGCACGTAGTGGCCCGCAACCTCGATACCGGCGTCGAAACATCAACGACCACGAATGCCGCAGGTGTATACCGCATCCAGTTCCTGCCCATAGGGCATTACCAGGTGACGGTGCAGTCGAGCGGATTTGACACTGCCACCGTTGAGCCGTTTTCACTCGAGGTGTTACAGACCGCGACATTCAATATGCAGTTGCACGTCGGGAGCGCCGCAACGACGGTCAATGTGTCGGCTGCTGCACCCATTCTGAACACAGAAAACCCAACGATCAGCACCACCTTCACCAGCAACACGATTCAAAATCTGCCGTTGAATGGACTCGATTTTTCGGCGCTCACGCTCTACATGCCGGGCTCAGTTGACACGGCGGGTACATCTGGCACGACAAGCATTGAGCGAAGCACTTACTTCGTCGACACGCCGAACATGAATGGCAATCGGGCTCAGGGCAATAACTACACGCTCGATGGCATTGATATTAACGAATCGTTTAACAACCTCATCTCCTATAGTCCCGCGCCGGAATCCCTGCAGGAAATCAAGGTTCTGACCGCCAACGCCCCGGCGGAGTACGGCAACGTGGTCGGCGGCGACGTGGTGAGCGTACTCAAGTCCGGCACCAATCGGTTTCATGGGTCTGCCTACGGTAATGTTCAGGATTACCGATTGAACGCTAACTCGTGGAACAACAACCAGGCTTCTCCGAAAATCCCCATCAACCCCTATTCGCAGGCTCAATTTGGTGGCACCTTTGGTGGCCCGATCAAGCGGGATCGCCTCTTCTTTTTTGTCGACTATCTCGGCTCGCGCTTTCATCACGGTGGCACAAGCTCCGCCAGCGTGCTCACGCCGGCCATGCGCAACGGCGATTTCTCTATTCTCCTGGCACAGACACCTCCGATCCAGCTCTACGATCCTGAAAACAACTTTGCTCCTTACCCCAATAATCAGGGAATTCCGATCGTCAATCCGGTCGCCAAGTTTTTGATCGCAAACCCAAAGCTCTATCCACTGCCCAATGCGACACCCACCGACGGCGTCGCAGCGAACAACCTGCAGGGTCCAACGCGTAGTTACAAGGCCAACAACCAGGGTGATATCAAAATTGAATATGACCCCCACGCGGCAGATAAGATCACTGGTTTTTATTCAATGTCTACTGCGTATGACGGTTCGACGGCGCTGCTGGCAATCACTTTTCCCGGGGTCAACATCTTCCCCAGCAAGGTCATGGGGTTGAACTGGGTACGCACTTTCTCGCCGTCGCTGGTCAACTCGGCACGTGTCGGGTTTACGCGCACTATCTGGAATCAAGGTCTGCCCACCGATCCGAGTGGCCAGTTTGGAACCGGCGGCAACGCCAAAGTGGGCATACCCTTTCCTAACCAGGCGTTTCAAGGCTTCACCTACCAAGGCATCAATGGGCTCACTGGTGTGGGTACACCGGCGTTCGACGGCGGACTGATCGATAACACTTATAGCTATATCGATAATGTGACGTGGCAGCGCGGATTGCACCTCTGGAGCATGGGTGTACAGGCGCTCCGTTACCAGAACAACTACCCAACCAGTAACAATAACGGTTTCCTTGGCACGCTCGGCTACAGCGGAGCATTTACTACCAATCCCTCGGCAGCCGATGGCACTGGGTATGGCGCCGCTGATTTCCTGCTCGATCGGGTAAGTTCAGCCGCTGCCACGTTGGCGAGCGTCAACGTCGGCCAGCGCCAATGGCGCGTAGCGGGGTTTGTGCAGGACGACTATCGCGTGATGCCGAAACTCACGTTGAACCTGGGCATCCGGTATGAACTCGATGAGCCGTGGATTGAAGAGCACGACAAGACCGGTAACATCGACATCGCGACCGGACAGGTGATCTACGCGGGCCACGTGCCTGTTGGCGCACCGGCCGGGTCAGGAGTCTGCAGCAACCGTGGTTGTTATCAGCCCAACTACCGGCAGATCATGCCACGGCTTGGATTCGCGTATCAGGCTAGCGACCGCTTTGTGGCTCGCGGTGGATATGGGGCTACCAGCTTCTACGAGGGGAACTCGTCGAACCAGCGGCTGACTTCAATCACGCCCTTCATTCAAGCAGTCAACGCTACCACTCTAGTTCCGACAGCCACCAGCGGCGGCACTCCGCGCACCGCTGAACAAGGCTTCGCAGGAGGCACTACTCAACTCGGCGGCACGTTTAATGTCTATCCACAAAACATCCAGCCTGCATACATCCAAGAATGGAACCTTACGCTCGAATATGCTCTCACCCGCACGACATCCTTGCAGGCAGGTTACATCGGAGAGTCGGGCCAGCACATCGAAGACTACGGCAACCTGAATCAGTACAGAATCAACGGCGACCCCACGTCTGCTCCCTACTTCAACAACCAATACATAGGAGCGAACGGCGTCGACTCTTCCCTCGGCATTGGCTCCGGTTCGCTGCTGGTAACCGAGTCGCGCGCCATGATGAACTTCAACGCTCTCGAAGCCATCTTGCGTCAGCGTCTAAGCCATGGTCTTGAATTTACTCTCAATTACACATACGGCAAGGCGATGACCAACAGCCTCGGCAACTACGCGCTCAACGTAAATGGCTACAGCGGCGCCTTCCAGAACTACTACGACAGCGCGGCGGATTACGGCCCCGCAGGATACGACGTCAAGCACAACGTCTCGGGCACCGGTGTCTATGCTGTTCCAGTTGGTCGCGGCAAAGAATATCTATCCAATTCAAATCGGCTTGTCGATGAAGTTGTGGGCGGCTGGAAGATTTCCGGCGCATGGGTTGCGTATTCAGGATTTCCTGAAACCATTAGCGGACCCGGAAACAATTCCAACTCCTTCGGTGTCTCTCGCGTGAATCAGTATCGCAAGCTAAAAATCGTCCACCCGTCGTTGGGCTCAGAGGCTAATAACGTTTTCTCAGGTGGTTGGTTTGGCACTGATCCCTCGGCAACTCCATGCAAAGATGCAGGCGTGGATAACGGAGTGTGTGCATTCGGTGTGCCCGCCTCTAACACATTCGGCAACGCGCGCAATGGCGCTGTGCGGGGCCCTGGCTACTTCAACGTGGACATGTCGGCATCGAAGGACTTCCGCATCATCGGGGAACACTCTATCGGATTCCACTTCGATGCGTTCAATGCATTCAATATCGTCAGTTATGGCAATCCCGACACCAACTTGCTTGATCCGGGATTTGGACAGGTCGCTCCCTTGGGTTCGATCCGTTCTGCTGAGCGTCATCTGCAGTTTTCGGCGCGATACACCTTTTAGCCAGAGAGGGATGCCGCCGTGACAGCCCCATCCGTTTACACGGTCTGACCGCAACAGCGAATTGTGTCCTAAGAGAGGAACCAGGCCTCTGGTCGACGAGGCTCAATCATGGACCTTGAAATCTGTGTTGATTCCGTCGAGTCGGCCATCGCCGCCGCCGCTGGTGGAGCGGAGCGCATCGAGCTCTGCAGCGCGCTCAGCGAGGGCGGCATTACGCCCAGTACCGGCTTGATCAGAGCCGTTCGTGCCGCAGTAACGATCGACGTATTCGTCATCATCCGCCCGCGCGGTGGCGACTTTGTTTACTCCGATCGTGAATTTGACATTATGCGCCAGGACATTGTCGAAGCTAAGGCTCGGGGATTGAATGGAGTTGTGCTCGGCGTTCTGACCTCGGATACCGCAGTGGATCGGCCCCGCACAAAGATCTTGATCGAATTGGCGCGCCCCCTTGAAGTAACCTTTCACCGTGCATTTGATGTTTGCGAAGATGTGGATCGCGCGCTCGAGGACGTAATCGCTTGCGGCGCCGATCGCCTGCTCACCTCCGGTGGCAAGAGCGATGCGATGCGCGGCGCCGACAAGCTCGCTCAATTGCAATCCATGGCCGGCGGCCGCATTCGCATCATGGCAGGAGGGGGTATTCGCGCCGCAAATGTGCGTGACCTGGCGCGGCGAACCGGCATTAATGCGGTGCACACCTCGCTGAATACCAAGTTGAAAAGCACTGCCTATGACGGCGGAGCAGAACTCGCGACGCGTCAGGGCGGATTCACTCGCTTCCTTGTGAAGGAGCGCGATGTGCGTGCCTTCAAGTCAGCACTGGAGACGATTGCAGTGGAGGCAAAGACCGCTACCCCGGTACAATAGCGGAAGTCTCAGCCAACTCAACGCGCAACCGTAGCGCAGTTCTCAGGGCTATGTCTTTAAAGACCGACAAACGCGCTAAAGAGATTTTGCGACTGCTGTTGAGCCACGGCAAAGCTTCAGTCGATGAGTTGACTGCGGTGCTGGGCACCTCTCCAGCCAGCGTGCGGCGCGACTTGATCCGCCTCGAACAGCGCGGCTTGGTAAATCGGACTCACGGCGGCGCAATGCTTGCCGGCAATGGCGGCGCGGTCTATGAGCCGTTCCGCTTCGATGCTTCGTTTCAAGTTCGCGAGGATCGGTTCGCTGGAGAGAAGCAACGCATCGCCCGCGCCGCTGCGGCAATGATTCAAGAGAACGAGACCATTGGATTTGCAGCCGGCACTACGACCACACTTGTCGCTCGTCAATTGCTTCATCGAAAAAACATTCACATCATTACGAATGCGGTAAACATCGGCATGGAACTGAGCTCGACCGCTCGTCTTCAAACCACTCTGACGGGCGGAAGCTTGCGCTGGGCTGGGGCGTTTTCACTGGTCGGCCCGGCCGCTATTGAGGCCCTCGCTGTAGTGGTGATGGACAGGCTTTTTCTAAGCGCGACCGGGGTCGATGCGGAACACGGCGCCACTATCATCCAGCCCGACGAAGCCGCAGTCTTTCGAGCCATGGCACGCCAAGCTCGAGAAGTTGTGGTGGTCGCCGACTCAAGCAAGATGGGGTTAGTGAGCCCTGCTGTCGTTTGCCCTGCAACTGAAATCGATCTGCTCATCACCGACGATGGGATCTCTGAGCAAGCTGCCAACGCCTTCGAGTTGAGCGGCGTGAAAGTACTGATCGTTTAGAGCCGCGACCCAACGGCCGTTCTGCAGGGCTCTTACTTTTCTATCACCACTGACGACGGTTGCGGCACACGCAGGTCACTCCAGTCAAAGAGTTGGAATTCGCGAATGCGGATGGACCCGCTGCTCGAAATAATGTTGAGCCGTACGCGACGCGCGGTCACGGCCGCGAATGAATCGATCTTCTTATGGCCGATGGCCTCGCCAGCGGCGATCGCCAGCCACTTTTGCTCTTTGTCACTCCATATCTCGATCGCATACTTCTGCACGTACTGGCCCTCATTCAGCCATTCCATCGTGAGGGCGTGATCGAAAGTTACGGATTGATCAAAGTTGATTTCAAGAGTTGCATGACGCGACGCAGGCGGGGCAGACCAGAACGTGTCGACATTGTTGTCCAGCGCCGCGGCAACCTCAGGAGTCGCTGCCGCATGCCTGGATGCGAGGTTAGATTGCGCGCGAAGTCGCAAAGCAGCGCCCAGTTCTTCAAGGCGTGCAACGTCTCCATCGGGCAGCAGACCGCGATTGTCGGGCGCGATACCAAGCATGAATTGCGCTCCGCGACCCACCGTCTTGTCATAAGTATCGAGCAATTCATGCAGAGTTTTTAGTGAAGTTTCATCGTTCGGATGCCAGAACCAATGCGCTTTTCGCAGCGGCGTGTCAGCCTCAATGGGACGCCAGCGGCGATAACCGTGGCGATCAATCACGTTCCAGTTTTCATAATTAACAATGCCGGCCTCGTTGCCCACCCAGCGTGCGTCGCCATATTCAAAGAGCCCGGTATCGGCAAAGACCACGGTGTTGGGCTGGTATGTACGCAAAGTCTCTATGATTTTTTTGAAGTCGTAAACATGCCCGCCACTTCCTGCTCCATCGAGCCAAAACTCGACCAGGTCGCCGTAATTTTGCGCTAGCTCTTCAAGTTCAGAATTATAGTACCGGTCATATTCAGCCGAGTCTTTATATCTTGGATCGTGGCGATCCCAAGGCGAAAGGTAAACCCCAAACTTGAGTCCATATTTGTGCGCGGCCCGCGCAACATCGCCCACCACATCGCCCTTGCCATTCTTCCACGGGCTGCTCTTAACGCTGTACGCTGTTTGTGCTGTTGGCCATAGGCAGAAACCATCGTGATGCTTGGCCACCAGCACGACATACTTCGCACCTGAGGCGCTGATCGCCTTCATCCATTGATCAGGATCGAAGTGGGTAGGATTGAATGTCGATGGGCTCGCGGTGCCATCGCCCCATTCGCGATCAAGAAAAGTATTGGTTGAGAAATGAAGGATGACCCCAAACTCAAGATCCTGCCACGCCACCTGATAGGGAGCTGGCTGGATGTCGCCGCCCGCGTCCTGACCAATGGCCTGCGAATACGAGAGAGCCATCACCGTCACTAGAATCAGTGCGGCAAGGTTTCGAATCTTTGAGTAGGATGCCATCGATGCCCTTCTGACTGCCAGTGTATACGTCATGCCTTTTGCCTTGCATTGCGCTGTTTGCCAGCGAGCGGTCTTCAGTTTACCGGCTGAATCGGCCTATTGGTAATTGATGGAGGAACAGCCTGAAGATCACGATAAAACGGCTTACAAAATTCAGTCGAGGCCTTTGCCCTTTGAAGCGAGAGCATCCTTGATTGTGTCTTTGGGCATCTAAACGGCTATTAGTCCAGTGACAGCCGAAGCCTTCGAGCTGCTCTATATATCAATGATTATTACTAGGAAAAAAGGGTAAAGATGCGGCGCGTACCGTCATCCACATACCGACTGCAATTGCACGCGAACTTCACGTTCGACGATGCGGGCAGGATCGCGGACTACCTCAAAGCCCTCGGCATATCGCACGTGTACAGCTCGCCCTATCTTCAAGCCGCGCCGGACAGTATGCATGGGTACGACGTCGTCGATCATGAAAAAGTAAATGAAGAACTAGGTGGCGAAGACGGGCACAGACGATTTTGTGAACGATTGCAGCATGTTGGACTCGGCCAGGTTTTGGATATTGTGCCCAACCACATGGCTGTAGGCGCGCGGAATCGCTACTGGTGGGACGTTCTTGAAAACGGGCCGGCGAGCCGCTACGCGACCTGGTTCGATATTGACTGGCACTCCTCTGAAGTTAAATTGCAAAACAAGGTTCTGATTCCCGTACTAAGCGATCAATACGGACGCGTGCTGAGTGCCGGACAAATCAAGATTGAGCGCAGTAGCGATGTTCTACAGGTCCGTTACACGGACAATCTGCTGCCTCTCGCACCGCGGTCATTGCCCGTGATCCTCGCCAAAGCTGCCGAGTATGCAGCCAGTCCTAAACTGAGTTTCATCGCGGACAGCTTTTCAAGATTGCCCTCTCCCGAATCGACTGACTACGATGGCGTGGTGTCTAGAAGTCGCGACAAGGGTGTCATCTATGAACTGCTTCGCAAAGTTTGCGAGGAGCAGCCGGAAGCATCGAGCGCCATCGATAAGGCAATCGCAGAGCTGAACGACAATCACGACGCCCTCGACGACTTGCTCAATCAGCAGCACTACCGCCTGGCTTATTGGCGCACCGCAGATCAGGAACTCGGCTACCGCCGCTTCTTTGACGTCAACACTCTGATTGGCCTCCGCGTGGAACGCGCGCACGTTTTTGAGGCGACGCATTGCCGCATCCTTGAGTGGCTGCAAAAGAATGTGCTGGACGGGGTGCGCGTCGACCACCCCGACGGATTGCGCGACCCTGAACAGTATTTCGAGCGTTTGCGCAAACATGCTCCCGATGCATGGATCGTCGCCGAAAAGATCTTGCAGCCCGGTGAATACTTACGCGAGAGTTGGCCGATCGAAGGCACCAGCGGCTACGATTTTCTCAACGTCTGCAACGGCGTTCTTGTCCACGGCGAAGGCCTCAGAGAAATGACGGCGATCTATAAGGAATTTACAGGTGAGCCGGTTGACTTTGATCTCATCGCCCACGATAAGAAAATCAGTGTAGAGCAAGAGGCTTTAGGCAGCGACGTCAATCGCCTTGCCAGCTTGTTTGTAGAGATTTGCGAAAATAATCGCGACCGCCGCGATTACACGCGCGCCGAAATTAGACGGGCTCTGCGCGAAGTGGCTTCGTGCTTCTCGATTTACAGAACCTATGTTGTGCCGCAGCGCGACCAGATACTGGATGAAGATCGCGTGGAGATTGCCCGCGCCATTACCAAAGCCAAGGAGAACCGCACCGACTTGGACGCAGGCTTGATCGAATTTATCGGCGATGTCCTCTCTCTGCGCGCACGCGGCGGTCTCGAGACGGAATTCGTTCTGCGCTTTCAGCAGTTCACTTCTCCGGTTATGGCCAAGGGCGTGGAAGATACAGCCTTCTACTGTTTCAATCGTATGGTTGGGATGAATGAGGTCGGCGCCGTGCCCGGCAACGATGGCTTGAGCCCTGCAGAGTTCCATCAATACTGCGAAAAGATGCAGGCCACCCACCCGCTGACCATGACCACGCTATCGACACACGACACGAAGCGCTCTGACGATTTGCGCGCGCGGCTGGCAGCGATCACCGAGATTCCCACGCGATGGAAGACCGCCTTGAGTCGATGGGCGCGATGGAACGCACAATTTAAAACTGGAACATTTCCTGATCGCAACACTGAATATTTTCTGTATCAAACCATGATCGGTGCATGGCCGATTTCATGCGACCGTTTGGTTGCATATATGGCGAAGGCTTCGCGTGAGGCCAAGCAGCAAACAAGTTGGACGCAGCAGAACAAGGAGTTTGACGACGCGCTACGAGGTTTTATTGAACGAATATTGCAATCGCAGGATTTTATTGCGGACCTCAATCAGTTCGTTGGTCGAGTAGTCACCGCCGGGCGAATCAACAGCCTTGCGCAAACGCTGATGAAGTTCACCGCTCCCGGCGTGCCGGACACATATCAAGGCAGTGAGCTCTGGGATCTGCATCTCGTTGACCCGGACAATCGCTGCCCCGTGGACTAC
>JANXYB010000100.1 GCA_025350325.1 Acidobacteriaceae bacterium | reverse complement strand
GGTCATGGATGCGCACCCGGCAGGGGCTAAAGCCCATTTGTTTATGAGCCTTTTTTGGCACTACTGAAGTCATGCCCTGATACAAGCTTTCAATGAAGTCATGCCCTGATACAAGGCTTCCAATCAAGTCATGCCCTGATACAAAGCTTTCAATGAAGTCAAGCCCTATACAAGGCTTCCAATGAAGTCCAGCCCTGATCCAAAGCTTTCAATGAAGTCATGCCCTATACAAGGCTTCCAATGAAGCTCGGCGCTGATACAAACTTCAAATGAAGTTCGGCGCTGATACACACTTCCAATGAAGTCCAGCGCTGATACACGCTTCCAATGAAGTCCAGCCCTGAAGCAAGGCGCATTTCAGTTGTGTTTGGTTTTTAACTGCGGGCGGGGGCGGAGGGGCCGTAGAGCTTGCGGATCAGCCAGAGGACGGGAAGGCCGAGGAGGATGAGGGCCGTTCCGATGAGGGAGCCTTTGAGGTTGCCGGCGTAGCTCCAAATCAGGACGGCGGTGGCGCAGAGGACGAAGAGGGCGGGGAGGACGGGGTATCCCCATACGCGGTAGGGACGCGCGAGGTCGGGGCGGCGGTGGCGATAAACGAAGATGGTGGTGGCGGTGAGCATGTAAAACAGCCACTCCGCGAAGACGGCAAGTTCGAAGTGCTGCTGAAATTGCGAGAGGAACAGCAGCAGGATGGTCGAGAGCAATCCTTGAAGCACGAGGGAAGTGGATGGGGATTGGAAGCGCGGGCTGATGCGCCCGAACTGGCGAAAGAAGAGGCGGTCGCGGGCAGCGGCGAAGGGAATGCGCGCGCCGGACATTACCGTTCCGTTGAGCGTGACGAAGATGCTGAGAGCCATGGCGGCGGCGACGAATCCTGCACCGCGCGGGCCAGCGACGATGGAGAGCGCGGCGACGGCGGGTCGTTCGCTGGCGGCGATTTGTGCGGCGGGCAGAATGTACTGAATCGCGGCATTGGTGGCCATGAAAAGGATGCCGACGATGAACAGTCCGCCGATCAACGCGATCGGGAGCGAACGCTCGGGCCGACGCACTTCGCCGGCGACCATGGTGAGGTCGTTCCAACCGTCGTAGGCCCAAAGGGTGGCGATGAGGGCGAGCATGAAGCCGCTGAACCCGCCGGTGGCATGGGGCAGAGAAGTTGAGAAGTTGGCCCATGATCCGGACGCGGAGGCGAAGCAGAGGCCTGCGACGATGAGGATGAGGAAGCCTTTGAGGATGGTGAAGACGAGCTGGAAGTCGCCGGCTTTTTTGATGCCGAGGTAGTTGAGTCCCGTCATGAACCAGGTGACGGCGATGGCGAAAACCTGCGACCAGAGCAGCGGCAGGCCGGGGACGTGCGCGGTGAGGAAATGAAAGGCGGGGAAGAATTCAAGGGTGCGCGCGAGTCCGGTGGTGACGGCGGCGATAGAGGCGGGCTTGGCGACGGCGAACCACGTCCACATATAGAGGAAGGCGGGTGTGTCGCCGTAAGCGCCGCGGAGATAGACGTATTCGCCGCCGGCGTAGGGAAGCATCGCGCCGAGTTCCGCGTAGGTCATCGCGCCGAAGAGGGAGAGGAGGCCGCCGACAATCCACGCAAGATAGACAAGGGTGGAGGAGCCGGTGTCTTTCATCATCTCGCTGGGGACAAGAAAGATGCCGCTGCCGATGATGGTGCCGACGACGATTGCAGTGGCCTGGCTTGCGCCAAGCACGCGCGGCAGGTCAGCTGGAGATTCAGGGTTTGGCGCGGAGGCGGTTTGGCTCATGCGGTGATGTGAATGTAGCACGAGCACTGCATTCTAAAAGTGATTCTTGGAAGGAACAATCTTGGCCTGTCGAATGGGCTAAGCATTTTTGTGCAGGGAATTGCTTGTGGCTCGCGGGTTGTCGTTGGGGTTGATCTCAACCAACCCGCGAGCGGAAATGCGAATGATCACGGCACGTCATGTCGCGAGCTATTTTGCGGGCATTGGCGGAGCATCGTTACTGATGCTGTCTTCAACTGCTTTCCAATTACCGTCGGATTGCTTTTTGAAGATGGTGAGATACTTGCCTTTTTGTTTCACGATCTTTTTGCTCTTGGGATCGGTGCTCGTGGTGGTGTACGTGCCATGTGTGTAGCCCACGTCTCCACTCTTCGCGACATCTCCCCCGTCGGGCGTGAAGCTGAGCGAATAGTTCTTGTCGGTCATCATGCCTTTAAAACCAGCCTTGATAGACGTCATACCCTTAATTACGGGCATTCCCGGCATGTACACGGCTGCGTCTTCGGCGTAGTAGGACGTGATTTTGTCGACGTCTTTGGTGCTGAAAGCTTGACTCCACGCTGCTTCAGTATCGTGAATGGCCTTGAGGTCAGCGTCGTGGGTGTCGGGTGCAGCGGTGGTCGTTGGCGCAGGCGCGGGGTTGCAGCCGGCAAGACAAAAGGTGAGTGCAAAAACGGCGGGCCAGGTCTTTCGTGCGTGCATTTTCTTGCCTCCTCGACGATGGCGAAAATAACACATACGTCGCCTGGAGGGGAATTAAAAAACACGGCCTTCGGATGAATGGCAAAGGGCGGGTGCATCCCGCCATTTGCGCATTGGTGTGATCAATTGCGAGGGCCGCTATCGAATTGTGAGGGTGCTATCGAATTGCGATTGCTGCGACAGAGTTTGGTCCAAGGGTCACATCGGTTGAGTACGACGTTCCGCCTGTGGATCGGAGGGACAGCGAAGAGCTTTGAATCGATTGTCCGTTGACGATGCGGTAGAGCGTAGCCTGCGCGGATGAATAGCCTGTGTTGGAAACGTTCACCGGCATGTTGCTAATGGTATCCGGAGTTGGATTGATCAAGACAATAGCGTCCAAGCCGGCGGTGAAGAACGCGGTCACGACCAGGCCGTTTCCCGATTGTGCAGGCGTGATACTTTGCGCCATGCGGCCGCCATTTTGCAAGCCAAGATACCGTGTTGCGCCGAACATCTGATAGAGGAAATATTGGGGATAGGGATGCGGCACGCTGTTGCGGGGGTAGAGGCAATCCATATTGGCATCGATCTCGCCGACCAGGCAGAAATAGGGATGAGCATTGGCGGCGAAGTACACCAGTCTACTGATGGGTTTTGCTGCGCCCGCATAGACCGCGTTCAGGGAACCGGCCACGGCCAGGCCATTCCAAACGGGCGAGTCCACGTAGTCGTTCTGGCAACAATTTTTGAGGAACTGCCAGTTGACGTTGAATTCAGTTTCGTAGATTGGGAGGTTGGTCCCCTGCGGCTGTTTGCCCGCGGCGACGAGTCTGGTTGCAGTCAAGTAGAACTGTTCAGGGCCAGAAGGGGAATCCATCGTGGTCTGCAGGATTGAAGGGGTACGCGTATAAGTGTTCCATTCAGCGCCGACCTGCGGCTTGCCAAAGGGGTAGTTGTGATAACTGAGAAAGTCGATATTTTGCGAAATGACAGGGTCGCTGAGCATGGCGCCGATCCAGGCTGGCGACAGACCCGCAGTGGCAGGGCCACCGACGCGAGCGTTGGATCGGTCAGCCTTGATTTGTTCGCGCATGAGAGGCACTGAGGCTTTGTAGATGGCGATATACGAACTCTGCCGTAGATTCGGCGGAAGGCAGAGAGCGTCGGTATCGGGCTCGTTCCATATCTCGTAGTCGGTGACCACGCCGGGAAATTTTGCGTCCATGTGCCTGACATATTGAACTGCAATTTGCGCCCATTCATTCAAATTGGTAGGCATCGCATTGGGGCCGGGGCCACACTTGTTGCTGGCGGGCTCAAGCCAAGGCGGCGTTTGATTCATTTGCAGCATGACCTTGACGCCCCCCGCGCTAATTCGTTGAACGGCCGCGTCAATGATTGCCCAATTGGGCGTCCTGGTTTTGAATACGATCGGGATCTGCGCGTAGAAGCGGGCATAGTTGATGCCTCCAGCTTTGACGAGATCAAGATCGGCGGCGTTGTGCATGGAATCCATGCGCTCTGCCCCGAAAAAGTACGGCTGTATTGCGTGGCGCGTGGTTGAGCGGGATGCGAAGTTAACCGCAACGTTGGAATAGACGGTGATGGTTGCTGTCGCGGTTGTGCCGAGGGCGTTGTCGCGCACGGTCACTTTGTGGGTGCCAGCGGCGGATGGTGCGATGTACACGCCCTGATTAGTGATCGTTCCAGTTGCGGCGTTTCCGTCGGCCACACCGTCGATGCTGTAGCTAAGCTGATTGGCGTCGGGAATGGTAGAGAGTTGCGCCTGAAAAACCTGCTGCGAATGTACGTAAACGGCGGCTGAATTGGGATAGAGAGTAAGAGTGCCCGATCTAGCGGTTAAGCCGGGTGCGACGGATTGCGCCGAACATATACATGACGCCAAGGCGCAGGATGCGAGGGCAATGACCGCGACAAGATGGCGCTGTGAAAGCGCATTCATCGCACGGGAGGGTCGGTGTGAGGGTTGAGGCTGAGGGGCCGCCATCGGGAAAAAGCATACGGATCGGGAAAGTGCTGTCAATCGATGCAATGAGGGGCTCCAGAAATCGTTTTCAAACTGACCAGGGTGCGCGTGCATAGCAGTCAGTTCCTGTAGTAGACGGGCCAGTTGCGGGAGTGTACCGCAAGCGCAATAAAACGAGTCAAATTGCATCTGGTCGCGATACTAGGATGCGCAGGAGCCGGTTGGGGGTTGAATGCGCGGCTCGTACGGGCCGATTTATCGAAAAGACAGATAACGCTGGTGCAATAAATTGTTGAGCTGTTTGACTTATGAGGCGGGCTGCGCCTCGTGAAAGTGACGCCAGATAGCTTCGGCAGTTTTGCGGGGAACCACGGCGGCGAGCGATTCAGCGGTGGCTAGTTTGACGTCGCGAAGACTGCCGAAGTGAGACAGCAGACGCTGCCGAGTCTGCGAGCCGACGCCGGGAATGTTTAACAGCTCAGAGTCTCGATCGCGCATGGCGCGGCGCTGACGGTGATATCCAACTGCGAAGCGATGGCTCTCATCGCGGATGACTTGAATGAGATGCAGCACGGGCGAGCGACGGTCGAGGACGATGGGTTCCTCTTCATTGCCGTAGAGATAAATTACTTCTTCCTTTTTTGCGATGGAGGCGAGCGGCTGCGCGGTGATGCCGAGCGACTCGAGTGCGTCGGCGGCGGCGTGGAGCTGGCCGAGGCCGCCGTCGATCAACACCAGCGAAGGCATGGGCTGGCCTTCCTCTTTAAGGCGAAGGTAGCGGCGGTGGACTACCTCGCGCATGGAGGCGAAGTCGTCGACGCCGAGGACGGTCATGACTTTGAATTTGCGGTAGAGCGCCTTATTCATCTTGCCGTCTTCCCAGACAACGAGGGATGCGACGGTTTCTGCGCCCTGGATGTGCGAGATATCAAAGCATTCAATGCGGCGAGGAAGTTCGGGGAGCATGAGGACGTCGGCCAGAGTTTCTTGAATGGCTTTGCGCGATGGTTCGAGCACGCGGAATCGCTGGATGTAGGACTGGCGCGCGTTTTGTCCGGCGAGATCGATGAGGGATTTTTTTTCGCCGCGCTGGGGGACGGCTAAGTCAACGCGGTGATTGGATCGCTCGGACAGTAGAGTGGCGAGGGATTCGCGGTCGTCGAAGTCGACGGGAATCAGGATGGAGCGGGGCACGTATTGCTGGTCGATGTAGAGCTGCTTAAGCAAGGCGGAGAAGACGGCGCCGGCGTGGAAGGGAATCTGTTGGGGGGGTGCCTCAGGGGCTAAAGCGCCGATTTCGACGGGGGACTTTTGCGGCTCGACTGAGGTCGCGCCCTGGAACACTGCAGGGGTCGCGTTAGGGGAGTTGGCGTCGGCGTTTGAGAATCCGCCGGTGTGGAGGGTTTGAGGGTTGTGGTCCCCCACCGTTTCCGGGGAGAGATGGGGAAAGGATGGGTGACCCGGTTCTGTGGTCGATGAAGGCGAGTTTGTTGATTGAATTGTTTGTGTTGATGTTGGTGTTGTGAAATCCCAGGTCTCAGATGCGAGACCTGGGGCACCCGGACTTTCAACGGAGCGCGCCCCATTTTGAATTGATGTGAAGCCTGGATATCTGGTGGTGGATGCAGGATCCGCGTATTCAGAGGTCGGCGCGGGGACTGCCTGTTCTAAAGCCGGCAGTTCCATTAGGTCGGGGAGGTCTTCCCAGAAGAATTCGCGGCGGTCGACGATTTTGCCGGAGCGGACGTGGAACAGGTTGACGGCTAGACTTCCATCTTCAAAGTGAAAGCCGAAGACGTCGGAGTCGTCACTTTGTTCGGCGGTAGCGATGCGTTGTTTTTCCTGGAGCTGGTGGACCGTGCTGAGTTGATCGCGCAGACGGGCGGCGGCCTCAAACTCTTCAGAGGCTGCTGCTGTAAGCATGCGGGCGGTCAGGGCGCGTTCCAATTCAGCGTGGCGGCCCTCAAGGAAGAGCTGCGCATCGCGGACGGCCTGCTTGTAAAGATCTGGCGAGGTGAGGTCCTGAACGCAGGGGCCGAGGCAGCGGTGAATGTAGTACTGCAGGCAGGCACGTTGATGGTAGCGGGACAAATCGACTTTACAGCTGGGGAGCAAAAAGCTGCGATGAATGAGTTCGACGACTCGGTAGGCGAGGTTGCCGGGAAAGTAGGGTCCGTAATAGGCAGAACCGTCTTTGCGCAGGCGGCGAGTGACGAAGACTTTGGGGTAGCGATCGGCCAGCGTCAGCTTGACGTAGGGGTAGGTCTTGTCGTCGCGGAGCAGGATGTTGAAGCGCGGCTTGCGCTGCTTGATGAGGTTGTTTTCAAGCGCGAGCGCCTCATGATTGTTGGCCACGAGGATGTAGTCGACATCCACCGCTTCGCGCATGAGAGAGCCGGTTTTGGCGTTGGCCTGGGAGGCAAGGAGGAGATAGGAACGGACGCGGGCGCGCAAGTTGTTGGCCTTGCCCACGTAGATGACTTCGCCCTCTGCGTTTTTGTAGAGGTAGACTCCGGGCTGGGTTGGCAAAGCACGTATTTTTTCGTGAAAATCCATGGGGAGGGTAGGACAAATACGAGCAACTGTTATTAGCTTAACCGGTGATTGGCTTGGGAGGCTCCAAGTGAGAACGTTTGAGCAATCCTTACTAAATCAGGTAAAAATTACACAGCTTATCGTAAGTTAGTTCCCTAAGGTAAAAAAAGATATGTATCTGCATGCAAAGGAGTTAGTGGGGATGGAAATCTTTGGCTGGCTGCATGCTTAATCGTTAGTAACAAGAACGTCCGCCGAGACTCGTTCTGTGCCCTGTGTAGGGCTAACCGGGCGGAAAGAATGGGGAGATAAATGAATTATCGAATCAGCTTATGTATGGCAGCAGCGGTAGCGATGGTAGGGGTCACCGGATGCGCCACTAAAAATTATGTGAAGACGCAGACCGCTCCCATTGTGGACCACACCAACCAACTCGACGACAAAACAGCCGCTAATAATCGATCAATCCATGATGCGGATGACCGTGCGACGTCTGGAATCTCGAAGGCTCAGGGTGCGGCAGACAGCGCCAGCCAGAACGCGCAGACTGCGTCAAAGGCGGCGGGAGATGCGGATGTAGCAGCAAATGACGCGGTGCACCGTGCCGACTCGCTCGATAGCGTTGTGAAGGGTCTGGATAATTACAAGTCGATGGCCAACGTTTCAGTGACGTTTGGATTCGACAAAGCTACTTTGACCAAAGACGACAAGGCGCAGTTGGACACGTTTGCCGCCCAGTTAGGATCGGCAAAAAGCTACATCCTTGAAGTGACTGGCGGGACGGATTCAACCGGCTCGGCGGCCTATAACTATGACCTCAGCCAGCGCCGTGCGGACGCAGTTGTGCAGTACCTGGCCGCGAAATACGGAGTGGCAGCCCACCGGTTCTACCTGATCGGTATTGGCAAGGATAAGGAAGTCGCTCCTAATACCACCGCAGAGGGTCGTAAGCAGAACCGTCGCGTTGAGGTGCAACTGCTGTCTAACATGAGCAACGGGCAGACGACGGCAACAACGACGACTGCTCCGGGGCCGGGTGCTAATTAAATTAGGCGGGTAAAGGGTAAATTTAGAAGACTTTGTATTTATAGATGGATGGATAGAACAGGTTATATAGATTGTTAGATGAAAGTCTTATATAGATTTCTTAGAAGTCTTTCAGGCCATCCAGGCACATGCCGGGGTGGCCTGTTTTTTTTGGCCGAGCCACTCTTGACTTGTTAAATCTGAACTTGCGCAAGCTGTTTGACGTGTTCGGTGCGGACGTCGGTGGCGGTGAAGAGGCGCAGGAAAGGCGCACCATCTGCTGCTGTTTCGACGGCGGCTCGGCCGTTGGCGTCTTCGCGCTCAACGATGCAGACGACGGCGATTACGTTCATTCCTGATTCGCGAGCGGCCTCGATGGCATTGATGGTGGAAGCGCCGGTGGTGCAAACGTCATCCACGATTACAACGCGTGCGCCTTGGCGATGGAAGCCTTCAATGCGGCGGCCGGTGCCGTGGGCTTTTTCAGCTTTGCGAACGAGGAAGCCGTGGATGAGGGGAGAGCCGGGTTGCGTCTGGGCGCGCCATGCGCTGGCCGTGGCGACGTTGGAGACGATGGGGTCGGCGCCCATGGTGAGCCCGCCGACGGCTGCGGTGTCGATGTTGTTTTGGTGCAGGAGATCGAGGATGGCTTCGCCGGTGAGGCGTCCACCCTCGGCGTGAAGAGTGGTGGTGCGGCAGTCGATGTAGTAGTCGCTGGTGCCGCCGGAGGACAGCTTGAACTGGCCGAGCTTGAAGCTGGTGCGGGCGAGGATGGATAGAAGCTGTTGGGCGTGGGTGGAAGTCATCGACTTCGATTGTAAAGGGAGGGATTCAGTGGGTCAGCGCTGTTTGATTCCTTTCGAAAGAAGGCGAGGTGAGATTTGCGGTTTCCCATGCCTTGCCGGGAGGAGCTGCGTCAAGGATGGGTGCCCGGCTTTCACGTTGAGTTGCTAGAAGCAGCCGCAGGTCTTTCGACTACGCTGCGCTTCGCTCAAGATG
>JANXYB010000085.1 GCA_025350325.1 Acidobacteriaceae bacterium | reverse complement strand
GTCTTGAAAGACCAGTAATTAAACAGCGGCCGACCCACAATGTTTTCGCGGGGAACAAATCCCCAGTAGCGTGAATCCAGGCTGTCGTGACGATTGTCGCCCATCATAAAGAACTTGCCCGGGGGCACAACGAGGTCACCGCCTTCGACGTGGCTGGGAAACTCCACCGCCCATCGCTCGGTGGCGCCCCCGGCGTGGGGTAGGGCGCTACCGACGGGAATTCGTCGAGAAACTCCTGATAGTTCTCGGGGGTCGTAGGCTCAGCATGAGGCTGATTCTGTGCTACGCCGTTCACAATCACCACGCCATTGCGCAAGTGCAGACGGTCACCGGGAACGCCAATCAGCCGCTTCACCAGGAACATGATCGTCGGCTTGCCATCCGCATCCAGCTCGCCGGGTTTGATGAAGACGACGATGTCGCCGCGTTGCGGCTCGCGATAGTGAGTAACCGGCATCCAGTACGTGGGCGGGGCCAGGGTGATCCTGTCCACCACAAGGTGATCGCCGACTAGCAGGGTCTTCTCCATCGAGCCGGAGGGGATGACAAAATTCTGCGCCAGGAAGGTCAGGATGAAAAGGCCCACTACCAACACCGAACAGATGCTGGCTGCCGCCTCGAATGGGGTCTCTTCAACTTGAACTTGTGGGGGGATGAGTTCCGCCTCGGACGGCGTCGTAGTAGGAGGCGTATTTTTCTTTGTCATCCTATAGCTCTATGCCTGGCTGGCCGGCGGTTACATAATGGCCTATAAATCAGTGAACTACGCGAAAGATTCGCTCCCAGCGCGCGAATGCCGCCAGGCGTGCGGATAGTTGTCTATCGTGTCCGAGTCTATCATCCGCCACCTGCTGCACATCGGTCGAAGAAGGTCGCGTGATCGAGAAGTAGATCACCAGTGGGCGCGCCACAATTGCCTGCCGCGATACGAGGCCCCAGAAGCGTGAATCCTTGCTGTGATTGCGATTGTCGCCAAGCACGAAGTAGTCGCTTTGCGGAATGACCAGGTCCCCATCGCGGGTGAGGCTTTGCAGCTGCTTCCACCACGCAGGATCGATGTTGGGATCGGTGTAAACCGTACCCGGAAAGTTATCGCGAAAGGGATTGGGCGCGGCTGGCTCAAAGGCCGCGTAAGGCTCATCGAGACTGGCCCCATTCACTGTCACCCGGCCATCTTCAATGTGCAACCGGTCTCCGGGGATACCGACCACACGCTTGACAAGATATCGCTGCGGGTCCTGAGGATAATGAAAAACGATCACATCGCCGCGCTGCACGTCGCGGTACGGCAGCAACAGGTGAGACACATTGCGGGTTGTTCCGCCCGGCGCAAAAACTTGTTTATTCACCAGCAAAAAGTCGCCGACCAACAGCGTATGCTCCATGCTCTCAGACGGAATCAGAAATGGCTGCACCACGAACGTAAGCAGAAAAAGCGCGAACACCACCGTACCCAGAAGCGAAGCACAGGCCTCGGGCAGGGTCGGCAGATGCTGCCACACGTGGTGCGGATGCGGCGCAGGCACGGCGACCTGGGTCGGGGTGCTCATTCGACTCCCAGTTCCTCCTCGTTGCTACTTGCGGGAAATGCAGCATTGGCCAGCCTGGCCAACGCGCGTCGCGCCGCATCCTGCTCTGCGTGCTTCTTGGTGCTGCCGGTGCCGCGTGCCAGAGGTTTCCCCGGCTGACCTTCGCCGCTCTTGACTCGAACCTCGACCAGGAACCGCTTGCGATGATCCGGACCGCTCTCGCTCTTTACTTTGTACACCGGAGTACCAGTTTGTCCGGCTTGCAGGCGTTCCTGCAGAGCGGATTTATAGTTTCCCAGCGCCGCCCCGGAACGCAATTCCTCGGCCAATTGTTCCACCACGTCGCCCATCACAAAGCGCCGGACGAATACTCTAGCCGCCTCCAGACCCCCGTCGAGGAAGAGAGCCCCGATCACTGCCTCCATGGTGTTTGAGAGCACGGTGCTTTTGCGCCGCAGGCCGGTCCGGTCTTCGCCGCGACTGAGGCGTAAGTGCTCTCCCAGACCAATGGACGTCGCAACGTCCGCCATGTGCTGCCGGCTTACCAGTTGAGCGCGCACCCGGGTGAGTTCGCCCTCATTCCATTCCGGATGCAGCAGAAACAGGGCTTCGCCGACCACCAGGCCCAACACCGCATCTCCTAAAAACTCAAGGCGTTCATTGTCGCTGCCTGTCTGCGGCGCATTCGAGACGCTTTCCGTCAGCTGCTGATTAGCCAGCGAACGATGCGTGAGAGCGCAGACCAGCAAATCTGGGTTGGCAAAGCCATGGCCCAGAGCAACTTCCAGTTCGCTGAGAACTGCTTCCACTTGCGTCCTTTAAGATTACAGAGTCAGCTGCGACTGCCCTCTATTTCTTGGGCCGCAACGGGACTGAACTTTCCTCTTCTCAAGATATTAGACGCGCTGGCAGCAGACGTGCGAAGCCGAACTTGTTACTGGGGGTTCGGCGTACCATTCTGCGCAGGCGCTTGCGGTTTTGCGGTGGGCGCTGCCGGCGAATCGTCGTTCGCATCCTCTTCGCAACTGTGGCCTTTGATTGAGTAAGCGGACTTCACGCCACGTTCCGCTGCGAGACGCGTGTCCTGCTGACTATCTCGAACTTCCAGCGCCTGCTTGTACTGCGTCAAGGCTTGGTCACGCTTGCAATCCAGGTCAAGCATGCGGCCGAGATAGATATGCGACCAGGAGAGGAGCCGTGGATCTTTAGTCGATCCAATGGTCTTTTGAAAGCGGTCAACCGCCTCCTCGGGATGACCAGTCGCGATCGCAGCCCTGGCCAGGATGAAGTCGGCTCGGGCTTCTTGCGAGACCGATTCAAGGGTGTCGGAATGAACGGCGAGAGCCTGCCGCGCCATGGCTGAAGCGGTAGCCACGTCTCCAGCGGCCAATCGTGCCTCGGCAAGGTCAAGTCCGGTGAGTGCATGGGGCCTGCTGTGCTGCAGCACGTCGCCATCTGCCTTCTGATCAAACTCAATCATGCGGGCCCGGCGAATCTGCTGGTCGATGTCCATGCCATAAACCATCTCTCCGATGTTGTCGCGCAGGCTGGCTGGGTCTTTTTCAAACTGAAGCAATTGCTCATAGAAATATTGCGTAAGCACAAAGCCCTGGGTCATGTCGTGGTGCACTGCGTTGAGACGCACCACCTCGACTTTTTGCAGGTAGACCTGGCGTTCACGCTCATAGCGCGGCAGATCGGAACGCTGAACGCCGTCCGGGATTTTGTAGACCGGTACATTGGTTTCCATGGTCCGTGCCTCGATGGCCTTGATCAGGCATTCGATGGCGAGTGGAACGGAGTCGGACCGGTAGCGGAATTCAAGGGGCGCATCGCGCACAACCTTCAAGATTGGCTGCATGCGATCGACCGCACCGGCATGCGAAAAAAGCAGGGGCTCGATGAGGTAATGCAAATACGTATGGCGGACGTCAATCATCGGCACCTGGCCGTTGACTGGTGAAACCACAACCACATAGTCGGGGCCGTAAATGCGGGCATTGACCATGTGCGGCGAGAGCATCGGCTCAATCACGACCACGAAGCGTCGACCATCGTAGGTCGAGGCCGGCATCTTGAGATAGAGGTTGGTAGACACGATCATCTGCGAAAGCGGGTTATGGAGACGATCGGTCTCTTGGTCATAAATATGATGAACGCCGAGCCAGATTCCGTGCAGGTCTACGGCAGCCACAAAATCCCGCAGTAGCGGCGCGATCTCAACCACCTGCGTTGAATCGGGCGGCATCTCAGGCAGATCCACTGTCGTCTCAAGCGCAGGCGGCGCACTGAGGTAGAGGGCAAGCGAAATGTATTGGGAGATGTCCCCAACCGAGCCGGTCATCCGGTGTTGCGCGATGTAAAGGCAAACCTTGTCGCGCGTGGCCCGCGCGTCTTCACTCTTGGCGAGGGCGGCGTTAATTTCCTCGCGCACCCGTTTGCGGAGGGGCGCGCTCTCCTCGAGGCCGTCGTCGTAGCCGCAAGTGTTCAAGGCCGCAGCCATAACGAAGACTGGCTCCGAACTGACCTGCGAGATCGTGGGGCCGGCGGCGTCCACAAGAGAGGGTGCTTTCTCCTGCGGCTGCGTTGGCACAGAAGACGAACTCTGTGGCGTTCTCGATGGACTATCGGGTGCCGATTGGGCGCGGGCCGGCAGCGGACACCATCCCATGGAGACAAACCAGAACATGGCTAAGCTAACGGGCGCGAAAACTCGAAACTTTCTCAACGGCATCAAGAGAATCCCTGCCTGCAAGTCTAGTTAGACGTATCGACAGGGTCAAACGGCAGGCCCTTGAAGTCCGCAGAGTCATTCGCAGACGCCGAGCTTGAAACCGAACAGAGCCAGGAGACACCGCCCCCTAACCGCGCACCGATACGCCCGAGAAGGACAGCACGGCCAAACCTCGCACCGGGCGGCCAAAGAAACGCGCAGGCTCGAAGTGGCTCCACAACAACAGGTTCTCGACCTGCGAGCGCGTCGCGTCGTCAACTGGACCGGAGACGATGCGATAGTCGTAAACCTTGCCTGAGCCATTGATGTAGGCCTCTACAACAACTGGGTCCGCAATCGCGCCACTCTGATTGTTGCTGCTTACGGCACCCGAAAGATAGAGGAACCGTGGCGCAGTGGCCATTCCCAGTGGCTCGTCTTTGGTAGCCTGCGCCATCTCAGGCTGGGTAAACATGCCTACCAAAACCGTCACCGCACCGAGCAGCAGGACCGCACTGGCAAAACCAGCCGCCGCCTGCAGCACAAACGGCCCAACCGCGTTTTGCCATGCCAGGCTCAGGGTTTGCCAGATAGTGGTGCGACTGCGCGCACGCTCCTGGCTGACCGCTACGCGCACCCGCAGCAGCAGGTCTTGCGGCTGCGGCACGGGACCCAACTGGGCGAGGGACATTTGCGTATGCTTCAGAGCAGCCCATTCATGGCAGCAGAGCCGACACTTCTCCAAGTGAGCGGCGATGCGCTGCATCTCACGTCCGGTTAGCCGGTCGTCGAGGTATTCCGAAAACTTCGCTTGCACGGAACTGCAGCTACTCATCTCGCCTCCTCTCGAAGCGGCAATGCAAAACCGGATGGCGCTGGACTGGGTTGCGCGCTGTGTGCCGCCATCAAAATCGCCTTCAGATAAACGCGTCCGCGGACCAGCCTCGATTTGACCGTGCCCAAATTGACGCCTTGAATCTCTGCCACTTCTTCATAAACAAAACCTTCAATATCGCGCAGAACCAGCGTGGTTCTAAATGGCTCTGGCACCTGGCTCAACGCCGCCTCGACCAGGGCGCGATTCTCCGCGTGCACGGCCATTTCAAATGGCGACTCGGCAGGATCGACCAGCATTTCTTTCAGGCGGATGGGAACCCCACAACCGCTGTCGGACATTTCCATCTCGATGGGGACTTCCTGCTGCTTGTGCCGCGTCCACCAGCGATGCTGATTTGAAGCCTCATGCAGAGCGATCCGGTAAATCCAGGTGCGCAGCGACGACTCACCGTGAAACTTTCCAACCCCTCTGAAGACTTTTACAAAGACTTCCTGGGTCAAGTCTGCCGCATCCGCGCGATCATGCACAATGCGGGCCAGCAATGAGTAAATTGGCTGATGGAAGTGTGCAATCAGCCAAGCGAAAGCTTCTTCCGAGCCAGCCTGCAGCTCCGCTATGAGAGCCGCTTCCTCGGATTGGAGTGTCAGCGCGCCGACAAAATTGCCCATGATGAGATCCACCTGCAAATCAGTGTCCCCCACGTTACCGCAAAGTTGGCACACTTGGCACGCGCCATTTGTACCCCGGACTCAAAGTCCGGTTTCATTCACGGTCGCTCATGCAACGACAAACTCTGCCGTCGGAAAATGGCTATTCCAGAGTGCGCAGGAACGGAACACTAGGGTGTTTATGAACCGGATGCTCCGCGCGCCCTATTGTCTTAGACACCGGTACCCACCTAAAGTGTTCCCGGTCACGGTTGAATCGGTGTTACTGGGGGTTGATTGCGGGAACACTTGGGGGGATCAGAAGTTGGCGGCAGGTCGGGTGTGTTTGACTATCCTCTCGCCTGGGATTGCTGCCAACCGTGCGAGCCTTGGTGCACCTGATGTGTCGCTGGAATTGCGCGCACATTAGTTGAGCCGTTGTTTAACCGTTGACCCGCCATTGTCTTTCCCGTAGACTAACGACTGCGAGGGATGCGGCGGCGTTTGCATTCTAGCCCGCATAACTCTTTCAGTTTAAGGAAGCAAAATGGCAAACCACGTATCTTCGCTGAAGCGCGCTCGTCAGACTGTTACCCGCACCGCGGTGAACCGAGCCAATCGTACCCGCGTTCGTTCCAGCCTGCGCCTCTTGCGCGAGGCGCTCGCGAAGGGCGACGTCAAAGCCGCACAGGCTCAATACCGTGAGACCGTTTCGACTCTCGACAAGAGTGTCCAGAAGGGTGTTTTGCACGACAACACCGTTTCCCGCTACAAGAGCCGCCTCAACGCGCGCCTCAAGGCATTGGCCACCGCCAAAGCATAAGATTCAAATGACCACCAAAAAACGGCTGGAGCCATCCCGGCCGTTTTTTCTGCGCTCAAAACCCGGCTTTCTTTGCCCCCATTCGACCTTGCGGGGTGGGCTTTCCGCCTAGATGCCCAACGCTGATCTCCACTACAAAATCATCGGTCCGGAACACCTGTCAAACATCCGCGATGACCCATCGAAAAAACTCTTAACAACCTGATTTACCCCACCTAAGATTTGCAGACTATTTCCCCGCAATCACTATCCTTGATGGTGAGGAGATTATGAGGCGATCTGAGGAACAGGCCAGCGACGACTTTCTTAGGCCGGGAACACTAACGACGTTCTTTCGGTGCAAACCCACCTGAAAGCGCCCGTAACCTCTTTATTAAGAGGACTCTGCGGACAACTCTATTAATCAGACAACTTTACAGCGCAGGGCTACCCGCAATTCGCTTAAAACAAATGACTTCCATCCAGAGTACGGGTGGGGGTGGGGATGGGAGATACGGGCGAGCAGCAGTTGTCGAGGTACCGAGCGATCTACGGTAGACCGCACACTGATCAAGATCGGGGTCATCCGCCTCAAACGCTGTTGAGGCATGCGCTCTCAAAAAACAGCGGTTACTCGTCAAGGGTAAGGGGCTCAAGTGTTTGACGGATTCAGTTCAGCCGCTCAAAAATCCCTGCCGCCCCCATGCCTCCGCCGACGCACATTGTCACCATGCCGTAGCGCAACTTGCGCCGCCGCATCTCGCTCAACAGTGTTGCCGTGAGCTTGGCCCCCGTACACCCTAGCGGATGCCCCAGCGCGATCGCCCCGCCATTGACATTGACCTTCTCTGGATCGAGCCCCAGT
>JANXYB010000096.1 GCA_025350325.1 Acidobacteriaceae bacterium | reverse complement strand
GCCGGACCTCGACGGGCGAAGGCAACGAAGGCCAAGCACCCAAGAATGCACAGCCAAATAACCCGGGAGAGTCAAAACAAACTCCGAAGCACAAAGACGGGGGATCACGCGTGGACCCTCCACAACAGTCGGGCACCCCGGCGCTTAGAGATTCTCTTGATTACCTTGAAGCATCTGTCGAGCCAGAAGACCGAACCGCGCATTTCCGCGGCTCCGCAATAGCAAGACCGGAAAGGAGCACAGTATGGATTGCGTGAATCATAGTGGTGTAACTGCAACTGCATATTGTCAGAATTGTGGCAAAGCGCTCTGCGCAAATTGCGTTCGCAATGGGGGAGCGGGGCAGATTTTTTGCGAACCATGCCTGGCATCCTTCCAGACGTATCAACAACCCTTCGTTGCTCCACCTCCCGGGCTGCCCAACCCTTCGGTAGCCGCGGTGCTGGGCATGATTCCCGGCGTAGGTGCGATGTACAACGGGCAATACTTCAAGGGCCTGATCCACGTGGTGATTTTTGTGGTGCTGATCAGCATCACCACGCACTACGGAGTCTTCGGTATCTTGATCGGAGCGTGGGTGTTGTATCAGGCGTTCGAGGCGTTTCATACCGCCAAGGCTTTGCGCGACGGCACTTCACTGCCTGACCCCCTCGGTCTAAATGAAGTAGGCAACTGGCTCAACATTGGGGGGCGCACGCCGCATCCGGGACAGCCGGCAGCGGGACCGTTCTATCCAGGGCAAAATGCGGGGCCTAATCCCGCTACGGCAGCTTCGGGCGGCGCGGCTAGTCCTGGTACGTCAGGTCCGGGGGCGGTTCCGAACTGGACACCTCCCGGAACCGCGGGCGGTTATACCTATACCGGCCCGTATCAGGCTCCGTATGCCTATACCGATCCTGTTATTCCGCCTGCTCCTCCGGTGCCGCCGCTCTTCTGGCGTCGCAAGGAGCCGATCGGGGCGCTGGTGCTAATTGGATTTGGCTTGATTTTGTTGCTCAACCAGTTGGGTTATATGGCTGAGCGTTTCGTCCACTTTCTCTGGCCGCTGATTTTTATCGCTCTTGGAGTGTGGATGATTCTTCGTCGTGTGGGTGATTCAAAAGGGGGCACACAATGAACCGCTATATTTTGATTCGACGTCTGCGAGGGCCCGCTGTACTGCTGTTGTTGGGAGTCATCGCCCTGTTGCACGAGTCCGACCTGGTGAGTTGGAAGCTGTTTGTGCCGCTGCTTTTGATTCTGATCGGCGTGCTGAAACTGGCCGAGCGTGCCGCGCTGGCTGCGGCGGGCGACGACCCGGCGGTCACGAATCAGTACCCCGGAGGCTTTCCAGGTCCGTATGCAGGAACATATCCGGGCGCAATAAATCCCGGCGCGGCCTATGTTGGGGCGAATCCGCCGGTGGCGGGCGCACCGCAACCAACGCAGCCGGGGGCAGTGATTGTTCCTACGCACGACTACAAGAACGAGGGAGGACAGTCATGAGCAGCATGCCTCCGAATATGCCTCCGGGCGGGATGCCTCCGCCCCCGTACGACCCGCGCAACCAGTGGCGCGGGTATCGCGAACAGCAAAAGGCTGCGTGGCGCGCCCAGCGGGATGCATGGAAGGCTCAGCAGTACGCGTACAAGGCGAATTATCGTAACGCCTATGGACCGCGGGTTCCGTCGGTTGTAGGTCCCATCATTCTCGTGGCCGTCGGTATTGTAGGCGTCTTGATGTACAGCGGCCGCATTGCTCCGGAGGAATTCTGGTCATGGTATGGGCATTGGTGGCCGATTCTGCTGATCGCCGCAGGCCTTGCGATGCTGGGCGAGTGGGCCCTCGATCTACGTCGGGAGACGCCCGTGCGTCGCGGCAGCGGATTTGTCGGAGTTTTGATTCTGCTCGCCGTGCTGGGCTTTGCCGCTTCAGGGTGGAACAACAATTTCTGGGGACCGATGCGCGCTGAGTGGGGCGACCACAACGATAATTTCTTCAATATGTTTGGCCTGCCAGAGCGCGACACGGATCAACAGGCGCTCAGTGTGCAGATCCCCGCCAATGCGGCGGTGCAGATTGAGAATCCGCGCGGCGATGTGAGCGTGACCGCCGGCGACTCGCCCAATATTGAAGTGCAGGCGCACGAAGTGGCATTTGCCAATTCAGATAGTGAAGCGAAGAAAATCTTCGAAGCGGAGCAAGTGCACGTTACCGTCAGCGGCAACGCGGTGCTTGTGAAATCCGATAGTAACAAGAGCGGCCGGCTCAATCTGACGGTTACTGTGCCCAAGACCGCGCGGGTTATGGTGAATTCAGGACACGGCGATGTGACGGCAGCAAGCCTGGGGGCGGGCGTCAACATCACAGCCACGCACGGCGACGTGCATCTGAGCGTCATCAAGGGATCGGTCCAGGTGCGATTCTCTAACGATAAAGGCGATTTCTCGGCGCATCAGATCGATGGCGACGTGACTGCAGAGGGGAAATGCAACGACCTTACGTTCTCTGAAATTTCCGGCAAAGTCACATTGAACGGCGAGCTATTTGGCGACGTGCACATGGAAAGTGTGAATGGCCCGATCCATCTGCACACTTCGGTTACGGATCTTGAGATTGGGGCTCTTCCCGGCGACCTGACTCTGAATCCCGATGCCCTGCGCGTCACGCAGGCGAAAGGAAATGTAAGGGTTACTACACACTCCAAAGACGTCGATCTAAGCCAGATTTACGGCGATACATTCGTGGATGACCGCGACGGTCGCATCGCCATCGAGCCAGCCGGCAACTACGCGATTGAAGCTCGGAATCGTAAAGGCGACGTTGAAGTAACACTGCCGCCAAACTATCAAGCTGCGATTGACGGCAGTACGCGCAATGGCGACATCGTGACGGACTTCGCGCTATCGGTCAACGGCGACCAAAGCAAAACGGTGAGCGGACACATCGGCTCTGGCGGTCCAAAAGTCTCTCTGACTGCGGAGAATGGCGACCTGCGCATCAAGAAGGGCACCGACAACCCTCCGCCACCGCCCACCATCGCGGGGCCTCCGTCTCCTAACGCGCTTCACCTGAAGCCGCCGAAGGCGCCGGTACCAGCGCCCGTGTCGCAGTAATCCAGAACATGACTAGAAAACAAAGCAGGTGCAGGGAAGCTCTCCCGCACCTGCTTTGTTTTGCGTGCGCGAGGGCACCTATTGCCGTTTAGCTTATGCTGGCGTCGCACGGGCCTATGGCGGTTGATAAACTGAATTGTTTGTTTGCATCGGGAGGTTCGGGGAATATGTCCAGCACTATGCAGGCGATTGTGAAAGCGCAGGCGGCACCGGGCGTCGAGATTCGCGAAGTGCCCGTGCCCTCGCCCGGCGCTGGCGAGGTGCTGGTGCGCGTGTCTGCCGCGAGCGTATGCGGCACGGACCTGCATATTTATGACTGGGACCCGTGGGCGCAGGGGCGCATCCATCCTCCCCTCATTCCCGGGCACGAGTTTGCCGGCGCAGTGGCGGCTGTTGGTCGCGGCGTCACCACGGTGCGCGAGGGCGACCTGGTGAGCGCGGAGATGCACGTAGCCTGTGGCAAATGCCTGCAATGTCGCACCGGCCTCGCTCATGTGTGCCAGCATGTACGCATTCTTGGCGTCGATGCCGATGGAGCATTCGCCAGCTACGCCGTCATTCCAGAGACGAATATTTGGAAGTTGTCTCCGGCTATTCCGCATGAGTGGGCCAGCCTGCTCGATCCGCTGGGCAACGCGGTGCATACGGTGTTGGCAGGTCAAATCGCCGCGACTACGGTAGCGGTGACCGGATGCGGCGCGATCGGATTGTTTTCAATCGCAGTGGCCAAGGCATGCGGCGCAGCAAAGGTTTTTGCGATCGAGGTGAATGCCCATCGTCGCGCCGTTGCCACGAAGATGGGGGCGGACCTTGCGCTCGATCCAGGGACCGGCGAGGTCAAGGAGCAGATTTGTGCGGCGACCGGCGGCACGGGCGTCGATGTACTACTCGAAATGTCGGGGCATCCAGATGCCATGCGGTTGGGCTTTGATGTACTGAGGACGGGCGGCCGTGCTTCGCTATTGGGGATACCGTCGCGGCCAGTAGAACTGGACTTTGCGCGCGACATCATTTTCAAAGGCGCCACCGTGCAGGGTATCAATGGCCGCAGAATGTTTGAGACCTGGTTCCAGATGGAGGCGTTGCTGGCTGCAGGCAAACTCGATCTAGAACCAGTGATTACGCATCGGCTCAAGCTCACCCAGTTCGCTGAAGCGATGAAGCTGCTGCAGTCTGGTGAAGCGATCAAAGTGGTGCTCAAGCCCGAATGATGGGGGAACAAGAGATAGAGCCGATTGCCAGCCACACTCGGTGGGGAGACCCACCTCCTGAAACTCTGTAGCTAGTACACTGGATAGGCCCCCATTGGTGGGCGAGTCGAGCAGGAGGCCCAATGTCGTCCGTCATTCTTCCAGCAAATCCAAGTGAGTCGCGCCCCGGGCGCTTTGGTGTTTACGGCGGCCGCTACGTGCCCGAAACGCTCATGGCCGCCCTCGTGGAGTTGGAGCACGAGTATGCGTCGGCCAAGGCGGATGCGGCATTTCAAACCGAGCTTGCGGGACTGCTCGCGGATTATGCCGGCAGACCTACGCCTCTCTACTTTGCCAAGCGGCTCACGGAGCAGCTAGGTGGCGCCAAAATTTACCTCAAACGCGAAGACCTGCTCCACACCGGCGCACACAAAATCAATAACGCGCTGGGCCAGGGCCTGCTGGCCAGACGCATGGGCAAGAAGCGGATTATCGCTGAGACGGGCGCCGGACAGCACGGGGTTGCGACGGCCACTGTATGCGCTTTGCTCGACATGGAATGCGTTATCTACATGGGCGATGTGGATATGGAGCGACAGGAACTGAATGTTCTGCGCATGCGGCTGCTCGGCGCTGAGGTGCGCGGTGTTTCCTCTGGATCGAAGACCCTTAAAGATGCCATCAGCGAGGCGATGCGGGACTGGGTCACCAATGTGCGCACCACTTACTATCTTCTGGGCAGCGCGCTTGGAGCGCACCCTTATCCGACCATGGTGCGTGATTTTCAGCGCGTGATCAGTATCGAGATGAAGGAGCAGATTCTCACGAA
This sequence comes from Acidobacteriaceae bacterium, assembly GCA_025350325.1. Classification (GTDB taxonomy): domain Bacteria; phylum Acidobacteriota; class Terriglobia; order Terriglobales; family Acidobacteriaceae; genus Telmatobacter. Next base: position 18,956 of record JANXYB010000096.1, on the reverse strand, counting down.
AGAGGGACGCCTGCCGACCGCCGTGCTTGCCTGCGTTGGCGGCGGATCCAATGCGATCGGTGCGTTCTACGAATTCATTCACGACCGGCAGGTACGACTAATCGGAGTCGAGGCTGGAGGCTGCGGCACAGAGCTGGGCCAGCATGCAGCGCGTTTTCGCGGTGGTGAGCCCGGCGTACTGCAAGGAACGTATTCTTACGTACTGCAGGATGAGAATGGACAGATCGCAAACACGCATTCAGTGTCTGCAGGGCTTGATTACGCGTCGATTGGGCCCGAGCATGCGGCGCTGCACGATTCCGGACGCGCCGAGTATGTTTCGCAAGATGATGCCGCCGCGCTCGATGCGGTGGTGAGGCTAGCCCGCACCGAGGGAATATTGCCTGCCCTTGAGAGCGCGCACGCGATCGCTGAGTGCCTGCGCATTGCGCCGACGCTCACGCCGCATGACATACTTGTAGTCAATCTCTCAGGGCGCGGAGACAAGGATATGGGTATCCTAGCGCGCGAATTAAAACTGCAAGATCTTTAAACACGGATTCGAATGACCATTCACTTCAATCACAAACCCGGCCTGGTGGTGTATCTCACAGCGGGCGATCCTAGTCTTGAGGCCACGCGCGGTATCGCGATCGCAGCCATTGATGCGGGTGCCGACGTGATCGAACTCGGGGTGCCTTTCAGCGATCCGCTTGCGGATGGGCCCGTCATTCAGCGCGCCAGCGAACGAGCCGTTGCGCGCGGGACGAGTTTGCAAGATGTGTTGCGAGTAGCTGGTGAAATCCGTACTGCTCGACCTGACGCCGGCCTCGTAATCTTCAGCTATTTGAATCCGATTATTCGTTACGGCATGGCACGCTTTGTTAAGGATGCCAAGTTTGCGGGAGTAGACGGCGTCTTGGTGACGGATATGATCGTTGAGGAAGCGGGCGAGTACCTCAGGGAGATGGACAGGATGAATCTAGCCCCGATATTTCTCGCGGCTCCCACCAGTCCTGATGAGCGGCTTGAGGCGATTGCAAATCACTCCAAAGGATTTGTGTATGCAATTTCTCGCGTCGGTATCACCGGCCAGCAGCAAAGCATGACCGCCGACGCTGCGTCTCTGGTTGCGCGCATTCGACGCTACGCAGGATCGGGGGCGAACGCGCTTCCCATCGCAGTCGGTTTCGGTATCTCCAATGCGGAACACGTTGCACGAGTGGCAGAATTCGCGGATGCCGCTGTGATCGGCAGTGCGATTGTCGAATTGGTTGAGAAGTCCACGGCAGCAGATGCGCCAGCAGCCGTGGCGCGATTCATCCAGGGCCTGCGCTTACGCGACGCGGCGTTGGTGGATTAGACAACAATTTCATCATCGGATTCTTACGACCGACGCCGTATATTAGTCTCAACTCTTGTTCCTGTGCTTATGCGCCTGAGGCTCTGTCGGCAGCCCGGCTACACATCTGCAGCACGAGGATTGAATGACGCTCGAAGAACTGCGAGAACAGATCGATGCGCTGGATCGTCAGCTTGTTGAATTGCTGAGCGAGCGAGCCCGCGCTGCGCTGATGATCGGCCATCTCAAGGTTGCAACTTCGTTGCCGGTGTATGAACCTGCGCGCGAAAAGGTGATCTATGCGAACGTGCGCGCAGCCAACCTAGGTCCTCTGCCCGATATTGAACTGACGCATATCTACGAACGCATCATCGACGTGATGCGGGCCTTGCAAAGGAATGAGCTGGCTTCGGAGAGAAATGCCCTGGCATCTGCGCCGGGCCACGGCAGTGACAAAGTGCAAGCCGAGACAGGGAACAAGCAATGATCGTTGCAATGCAGGAATTGGCCACCGAGGATCAGATCGATCTCGTGATCGAGGCAATGGTGGACGCAGGAGTCGGCGTGCACCGGACTACCGGCGCTACCCAGACTATTCTGGCCGGCGTGGGACCCACGTCGAGTGTTGACCTGACCAAGTTTGAGGTGCTGCCGGGCGTACTGCACGTGCACCGCATCAGTTCGCCATATAAGCTTGCGGGCCGCGGGTTCAGGCCCGAAGGCACGGTCGTCGAATTTGCCAACGGAGTGTCTATTGGCGGTGCGCGCGTGGTCGTGATGGCCGGTCCTTGTGCGATTGAGAACGAGGTACAAATTGTTGAGACGGCCAAACGCGTCAAAGCTGCGGGTGGCAGTTTTTTACGCGGCGGAGCATTCAAGCCGCGCAGTTCGCCCTATGCGTTTCAAGGTTTGGGGATTCCGGGCCTGCAACTGATGTTCGATGCGGCGCGTGCCAACGGTCTGCTCGTGGTTAGCGAGGTCATGGAGATATCGCAGATCGAGGCCATGCTTCCGCTGGTCGATTGCTTCCAGGTGGGGGCGCGCAATATGCAGAACTTCAACCTGCTGCGCGAACTTGGGCAGGTCCGCAAGCCTGTGCTCCTCAAGCGCGGCATCGCGGCTACCATTGAAGAATTGTTGTTGTCGAGCGAATACATCATGTCAGGTGGAAATTACGACGTGATCCTGTGTGAGCGCGGCATTCGTACGTATGAGACGGCGACGCGCAACACTATGGATATTTCTGCGATTCCGGTGGTCAAAAAGCTTTCGCATCTGCCCATCGTGGCCGATCCTTCGCACGGAACGGGACATCGCGAGATGGTGGCTCCCATGGCGCGGGCCGCGGTCGCTGCAGGCGCGGACGCAATTCTGGTGGAGGTCCATCCGAATGCGGACAAAGCCGCTTCCGATGCCGCACAGACGTTGTACCTTGATCAATTCGACAAGCTGATGAGCGAGTTGCGTGTGATTGCCGCAGCAGTCGGGCGTACTTTTTAGAACCGGAGCGACACCATCCGCATGATCGATCGAATCGCCATTCTGGGCACGGGCTTGCTGGGCACATCGATAGGCCTGGCACTGCGCAAGAGCGGGTTTCGCGGGTCAATCGTGGGATGGAATAGAAGCCCGGCGCAAGCGGAACTCGCGCTCTCGATGGGCGCACTCGATTTGATCGCCACCGATGCAATGCGGGCCGCGCGCGAGAGTCAGCTCGTGCTGCTTGCGGTGCCGATCTACGCGACCCTCGACTACATGGAGCAGTTGTCGACGATCCTCGGACCGGAGCAACTCGTTACGGACGTGGGCAGCACCAAGAGCCACATCACGACCGCTGCTGGACGCTTGTTCAACGCGCCTGACCGCGCTGCCTTTTTGCCCGGCCACCCAATGGCGGGTAAAGAGCGGGGCGGAGCGGCACTGGCAGACGCAGATTTATTTCGTGGCGCGGTTTGGTTGTTCACTGACAATAGAAATTGGACGCGCTCATTGCAGTCTGCAGACCTAACGCGAGCATGGCGAGAGCGTGTCGCGGCGTTCGGCAGCCGCATCATCGATCTTGACCCTAAACGCCATGACGAACTCGTCGCCTGGGTCAGTCACTTGCCTCAGTTTCTGGCGACTGCGTTGAGTGCTCTTCTAGAGGAAGAAGTGGGAGACGCTCCCGAACTAAAAGATGTTGGCGGTCGCGGATTGAGTGAGATGACGCGCCTCGGAGCAAGTCCATGGTCAATGTGGCGTGATATTGCCTACACCAACACTGAAGCTATCGACCGGGCAATCGCGGCACTTGAGCAGCGCTTGTCCCACATTCGCGAAAATCTGCGCACCCCGGAACTGCGCGATGAATTTGAAAAGGCAAATCGGTTTCGCCAAGAATAAATCTGGAAATTCAAGACGAACATTTCTTTAGCGGCTAAAGCCGGTTCTCTGATCGGGCTAATAGCGCGGGTGAAGACGCGCCCCCCCACCCCCACTCCTACTCTGGATAGAAGTCTTTTGTTTTGAGGGCATTGCGGGTAGCGTGGTGCCATAAAGTCCTCTAACTGAAAGAGTTGTCCGCAGAGTCCTGTGAATAAAGGGATTAACGACGCATTTCAGCCCGTGAGTGTAAGCAAAGCTGGTTGGTCCTGGTCACCATAGGGCGTCGGCTACCGATCCCTGATGAATTGTTCACAAGCCCTCATAATCTGCCCACAATTCAAGGATAGTGATTGTCGGGGAATATTCTGCAAATGGCAGGTGGGGTCAATCAGGTGGGTACGAACAAGGCTCTTTAATAAAATAGCGGAGTAAGGTTGAAGTGACCGAGTGGCAAGGGAAAGCACTTCCCTTGCCACCCTTGTTTGAACAACTTCATCTTGCCGCGCTGTTGGAATAACTTGTTCTTGCAACGTTATTGCGGCGCGTTGTTTAGCGACGGATGATCTTAGGGTTAGTCGAGCTGATAGTGCTTTCATGATCGAGACGATCCGCTTCGACATAATCAGCGTCTTCGGCGGTCACGACGCGGCTGCTATCGACTGAGGAACCGTAAGCGTCGCGGTCCTTAGCTTTAGAATCGCCCGAGCTAGCTTCGCCAGTTGATGAGACGTCGCGAGCCCCAGTCTCTTTGAGCGCATCCTTGGCAGCGCTGACCTCGTCAGACGTTTCGGAGTGAACGGAGAGCAATACACCGCCATCCTTGACCGCGCCCTCGTAGCGCTTCGCTTCGAATTCAGGAATGCCCATGCCGACCAGAGCGCCGACCACTCCGCCCACCGTGCCGCCGACGCCGATGCCGGACAGTGTGGCCATGATTGGCCCAGCCGCGATGAGTGGACCAACTCCCGGGATGGCGAGTGCGCCGATGCCGGCGAGCAAGCCAAGCGTACCGCCGATGACGCCGCCGGTGGCCGCGCCGGTGGTTGTGCCTTCAGGTGCTTTCGTGTTTTTTTCGTGGGCAAACGCACGCGTGCTGTCGTCGTCGGGCAGAAGTACCGATATAGCGGAGTTTGAAAATCCGCGCGCGATGAGGTGATCGACGGCAGCTTCTGCTGCGTCAGGGGTATTGTATATGCCAAAGACTGCTGTGTTTTTAGCCATAATAATTGACTCCTTCGCTGCCTATGGCAGCAACAGATGGGTTAGCTTTCTACTTCTTTACTGTCAGTTGGTTGTCGAGCTTGTCGGTGCTGACAACTCCAGCGATGTCCGCGACAATCTTCTGCTTTTCATCGTCAGACTTGACCGGCCCTTTGAGCGTGACCGACCCGTTCATCGTGATAATTTTCACGTTGTGAGCGTATGTCGAGAGACTTTTGTCTGCAATGATGGCTTTACGAATCTTTGCAGTGGTCATGCGGTCGCCGCGGGCATTAGGTTGATTGTCGGCAGTCGTCCGATGATGGCTGTTGTGTTTTGAATTGTCGGGAGCAGTCTGCATACTGTCTTGAGTGGATTGTGCAGCCAGCAACCCGGCCGGACACACCACCGTAACGCACGCGGTTGCGATGAGTATGGATCGAATGAACTTCATAGGGAAGCCTTTCAGAAAAACGAGGATCAGGTTTCAGTTGTTTTCATACGGTGAAATACCGCACTGTCTTCTAGCACTTTCTCTGATGACTGGAGGGAATGTCTGGTTGTTCGATTTTGTTTGTTTTGCGCCCGCGAACCTGTGAGAATGCCAGCAACTTAGCCTTACGGCGCTGCGGGAACCCATCAGTTCTGCAGATTACGTTGCGGAACCACTAATTAGGGATTGCGATGGGGCGCACGATGAGGCAAGACCCCAGGCGTTGTCGTAGAATGACGTCACCCAGTTTCAACAGACGGGCGGAGATTGCTAGTGACCGTAAAAACCGCCATCGAAAATGATTCCCTGCCTCCCCAGATGCCGGGCGAAAAAGTGAACCAAATCTTTGGGGCCGGGGAGATGGCCGAACGCACGCGGACGCTCGACTGGGCCAGTACTCCGGTGGGGCCCATTGAGCGATGGTCGGCTGCGCTTTTGACCACAGTAAATACGTTGTTGGCGTCACGGCATCCGATGTTTCTGTGGTGGGGCGAAGAGCTCGTTCAGTTTTACAACGACGGCTACCGGCCTTCCCTTGGTGAAGACAAGCATCCGGCGGCACTCGGACAAAGAGGTAAAGAATGTTGGCCCGAGATATGGCCAATAATTGGTCCGCAGATTGAAGCGGCCATGAAAAGCGGCGAGAGCTCATGGCACGAGAATCAGCTGGTACCGATCTTGCGCAACGGCAAGCTGGAAGACGTCTACTGGACATATGGATATAGTCCAGTGCGCGATCTCGATGGCCAGGTGCAAGGCACCCTTGTAGTCACCACTGAGACGACAGGCAGCGTTCTTGCTAAGCGTGAATTGCAACAGGAGCGTCGACGCTTGGCTGACCTTTTCCAACAGGCGCCGGCTTTCTTTGCGTCCATCCGGGGCGCAGACCACGTGTTTGACATGGTCAACCCGCCCTACCAGGAACTGATCGGTCATCGGGAAATTTTAGGCAAGTCTGTGCGCGAAGCTGTGCCGGAGGCAGAAGGTCAAGGGTTCATCGAAATTCTCGATGGCGTATATCGGACGGGAAAGCCTTTTATCGGCCGCAACACACCGATTAAGTTGGCGCGCACTGGTTCGCAGTCCCTCGAAATGCGGTATCTGGACTTCGTTTATCAGCCAAGGCGGGATCAGAATGGCACCGTATCGGGCATCATCGTGCTCGGCGTTGACGTCACTGACAGCAAGCGAGCCGCGCAGGTACTGCTCCAAACTGAAAAGCTGGCCGCCGTGGGGCGCCTCGCCAGTTCCATCGCGCACGAGATCAATAATCCTCTTGAAGCGATGACCAATCTTCTCTACCTGGCACAACAAGCTGCCGCTGATCCACTCACCAAGGAGTACGTAATGGCGGCTGAGGCTGAACTGCGGCGCATCTCAGTCATTGCGAACCAGACCCTGCGGTTCCACCGTCAAAGTACCCACCAACGTTTGGTCACGCTTGACGAATTGATCGAAGGAACCCTGTCAATTTATCTAAGCAGGATTTCAACTTCAATGGTACGGGTGGAAAGACGTGAGCGGGCGAAGCGTCCGATCATGTGTTTTGACGGCGAAATCAGGCAAGTCTTGAGCAATCTCATCGGCAACGCGATCGATGCGACGAAGAGTAAAGGCGGACGTCTCCTCATTCGCAGTAGAGAGGGCACCGATCGGAAGTCCGGTCGACGCGGCGTATTTTTGACGGTTGCAGATACCGGTTCAGGCATGTCCGCCGACAGTCTTGCGAAAATATTTGAGCCATTTTTTACGACCAAGGGCATCGGTGGCACGGGACTGGGCTTGTGGGTCAGCAGGGAGATCGTGGGACGCCATCACGGCTATATAGCGGTGAAATCCCGGCAGGCTACTGAGAAGTCTGGTACGACGTTCGTTGTCTTTTTGCCCTGCGATTCGGCGCCACGCGGCGAGACGGCATAGATTCGCAGAACTTGTGGGAAGATTTAGACAGTGCTGGTCGCTTCCCGGGCGGGATCGAGCGCATGGAAACCCTCGGCCTTGGCTGCTTCGAGCAGTTGCGGCGAGGCCGATACAAATACAATTTCAGTACCTTGGAACATGTCACGTGCTACCAACGCCGCGCCCAGTTGCAGTGCGTCGGGCCAACGCAGGGTACTGCGATCGAGCAACTGACGTGCCGCTTCGAGAACCGCAGGATTGAGGGGCTCTTGAACCATGCGCGCAGCCTCTAGCCGCAAAATCTCGAGGGCCTTGGTGGCGTCTGCAGCGGTGATGTCGCCGGCCCGTTCGCGACGCCTGATGGCGGCATAGACCTCAAGGGGTGCGCAGGCTGCAATCAACTTACGATTGTCCTCCACGGCTTCCATGAGCTGAATCAGGGCATCGGTACCAGGTTCCTGTACGAACAGCTTTGCAAAGGCCGTGGACTCGAGAAAGTAGCAGCTCACAGTTTCCCTCGTTCCTCTTCAATCGCATCGGCGATCGAGTCGCCGTGCACGCCCACTGGGTGAAACCGTTGGGCCTCATCGGGTATGCCCGCTTCGGCTCGGTTGAGGCGGATTGTAGTGGTAGGGTAAGCCGGGGTTTTGGGGTTGGCGATCTTGCTGGTGAGTACGACCCCTCGCTGTATGGCCTCGGCCAACACGGCTTGGCGCGACTCTGGATGCTGATTCCAGCGAAAAGCCTTGCGCGGCAGAAATGAATCCCGGAACCATTTAAGCGCGATAAAAGCGTGTCCGCCACGCTCCGCCTCGGCAAGGGCGGCACATAGCTCTTTGACCCGGGCATCGAGGTCGGCGGGGATGACTGCTTCCTGATTGTCATCTTCCTCAAAATTTTCTTCGACAGCTGCGCGTGAACGCGATTGCCGCTGAGGTGCGTCGGAGTCATCGGCGCGTTCAAAGTAGATGCGAACCTCGTCCTCTTCCGGCGACCAGGATTCCGCGGAAGCATTGCGACGCTTACTGCGCCCATTCTCACCGCATAGTTCGACGATTGCCTGGTATCCAGGAGGTGCGAGGAAACGCAGCGCCCGCATCAGACCCGGGTCTGCAGAAAATGCTAATTCGCTTAAGGCTTCTTCAATAATTTCTTCTGCATCAGGAACACGCAGATTGCTGATATCTACACTGCTTTGGGCAGCCTTGGATGTTTTCATGTTGGCTTCTCCGTATAGATTCTTTAGCCGCTTCCAATCACGGTCTCACTCGGGAAAATATCGACCTTGTGGGGGATGTTGCCTGGCGCATCCCGCAGGACCGATTCGCAGCAGCATTTCCCATGTGAAATTTAGGACAACTTACAGCGATACCAGGCCGTTAATCTGACTGACACTTTTTAGTTACATCTACTTTGGTAGCTCTTGGGGGCCCGGAACTTAAGCTAATCCTTCTTAAGCTAAACCACGACTTAGTGTAAACGATTGTGCGACGCGCGCACACTCCTCCTTATGGGGTACGCAGCAGGCGGACGTATTGGACTGGTATCTGAAAGGAATACGTGCGCTGACGGCCGACCGTACCTGGTTGCGGCCATGTTCGTACAATAGATATATGCTTCGTTGCCTTTTTATATTCTTGGGTTTTTGCCTGCTATGGAGCGGGCTGCAGGCGCAGGGGACGAGCCCAGCTTTTGACCTCGCCGGTCCGAAGGTAGATATACACGTAAAGCGGGGAGACGCAACGCTGCCCATCGGCGAAATACCTAACTTGCTGCCCGGCGATCGCTTATGGATCCACCCCGACCTGCCTGAGAGCCAATCGGCTCACTACGTTCTCATTGTGGCGTTCTTGCGCGGCGTAACCAATCCTCCACCGGCGGACTGGTTTACGCGCGTTGAGACCTGGACCAAGAAAGCCCGGTCGGAAGGCGTATTTGTAACCGTCCCCGGCGAGGCCCAGCAGGCGTTGATTTTCCTCGCTCCGGAAACCGGCGGTGACCTCAGCACCCTGCGGAACGCGGTTCGCGGACGCCCCGGCACATTTGTTCGTGCGACCCAGGATTTGCAAGCGGCCAGTTGGGACCGAATGCGCCTCGACACCTACCTGTCGGAGGTTAAAGTCACTTCGCAGACTGATCCAAAGTCGCTCAAGGAGCGCGCCGAACGAGCAGCACGTACGTTGGGCATCCGCCTCGATCAGCAATGCTTTGATAAGCCGACCGAACAGCAAGCTCCCTGTCTGGTCCAGCATACCGACGGACTGGTGATGGACGACGCCAATGCACAGACCCGGGTGGCTCAAATCACCAGTGGCTCGACCGGCGATCTGATGAACCAGTTGAGCTATTCGTCCATGGGCGGGGCGGGGGCGTACAGCCCTTACATTGGCGCTATCGTCGATACCGCTCGCATCCTTGCTTCGCTGCATACCGCTCATTTCCAGTACATTCCGGCGCTTGCCTTGCCGATGAACGACACGCTCAACCTGCGCCTCAATGTGGCGCCGTCTTTTCGTGATCCCAAGTCCGTCGTCGTCGTGGCGCTACCACCTGTAGGCCCCTCAAAATTTCCGCCGATGCATCCACTCAATCCGGCCGACCAATACTGCGCGCAGAAGCCGGGACTCGTTCTGGCTGTCGACGGTGCGCCGCTGGTTTTAGCGACCCAACTGGCCTACAACCTCAAACTGCATATCGAGACAAAAGGCGGTTCCGTTGATCTTCCACTCAAGGCCGACCCCTCGCAAGGGGGCTTGGTTCTGGATCACCCTGCGCCGCCGCTTGCTGCCGGGGATCTGACCGGGGTGGTTCGCGGCAAATGGGGATTCGATGACTGGGAAGGTCCGCGCTTTCATCTGCGTAGCGCTCAGGCGGGCCATTGGAACATCGTTGCAAGCGATCAATCCGCGCTCGTTGTGGGTCGCGAAGACACTCTGCATATCGAGGGCCAGAGCGCTCTCTGCGTCGACAAAGTTGAAGAGCAACTTGGCGGCTCCCCTCCGGTGACGCTGGTCTGGAAATCGCCCAAGGAGCAGACGCTGGAGGTTGCAGTTCCGTTGAAGGATGCTGCTCCGGGGACGGTGACGATCAATATTGTGCAATTTGGTTTGGAAAAGCCGGATAAATTGACGCTACCGGCATACTCCGAGGCGGCTTCTCTCGAGCGCATGACACTGAGCTTTGGTGAGGCAGAAGCTGTCCTTACCGGTACTCGCCTCGACGAGGTGGCCAAGGCGACCCTCAGCGGGGTGGCTTGGACGCCCGCCGCGTTGAAGCGCGTCCAAGATACCGACCGCCTGGAGTTGAAAGCAGACAACCCGACGAGCAGTCTGGAGCCGGGAAAGAAGTATTCTGCCAAGGTTTTACTTCGGGATGGCCGTGAACTCAAGGTTCCCGTCACGGTAGAGCCACCGCGACCGCAGGTTACGCTGCTCAGCAGAGGTACCCAGGACGAGGTCACCGGCGAGCCATCCCCCGTGCGACTGGGAAGTCCGGATGATTTGCCTGCTGAGAAACGGCTCGTCTTCTTTCTGCGGTCAAAAATACCGATGAATTTCCCGCGCGACCAAAAGGTTGAAGTGGCCGCGCAGGACGGAAGCTTTCAAACTGTTTTATCGCTCAGGGACGGTACGCTCATGCTTGAAGACCAAAACACCGCTCTCGGCGTGGTTGAGCCGTTAGCCCGCTTTGGGTCGTCCGCCTTTGGCCCTCTTCGGGCGCGCGCGATGTCTGCGGATGGCGTGGCTGGCGAGTGGCTGCCCCTAGGAACGCTGGTGCGCCTGCCAGGCTTCAAGGAATTGCGCTGCCCTCACTCGCCATCAAAGCCATGCAGCCTGACGGGCTCAAATTTGTTCTTGACCTCGTCCATTGCGTCCTCTGAGGAATTCGATAACGCAGTCGATATCCCTGCCGACTTTACGGGAACACAATTGAGCGTTCCCCACCCGGTCAATGGAGTGCTTTACCTGAAATTGCGCGACGATCCGGCGAATGTGCAGACGCTGGCGCTCTCAGTCATGCCAATGACACCGGGCAGCTCGGCCCCCGTAGTGAAGCCGGCGGGCGCTGCTGCACCAACCGAACAGGCACCCGGCGATCCCGCGGGCAATACCACCCAGACATCTCCGCCTAACCCCGCGCCTCAGATCAGGACGGGACCTTGATTCCACTGCTCAGGAGTTACTGAAAATACGCGCGATTCTTTGCCGCAAATTCTGCTTTGTCAGCGGGCAGTTCGTCTTCTACAAAGATAGCGTTTTGCGCGCAGATGGTGGCGCAGTTGCCGCAGTCGATGCATTCGTCGGGATTGATGTAGAGCTGGGAAACAGTTGCCGATGCGGGATCGCTAACCTGAGGAGCGATGGCCGCAGTGGCACATTCCGCTACGCAAACAAAGTCTTTAGTGCATGCATCCGTAATAACGTAAGCCATAAAAGTAGAACTCCCTGAGATTGAGAAATCTTGTTGGGGCTGATATCCCCGTCGAAATGAGCCTAACGAATCTCTGCAAATACTTTCGTGACTCGAATCACACCCGGCACGGTTTCCCCTTGTACGCTGTTCCATTCTTTTCGTGATTTGATGTTCTGCCATTTTGAATACTTCAGATCAGGCTCGCCTTGGCATGATTGAAACAACCATCGCGCACCTCGACCCATCCATCCCCTTGCGCATTTAGTGCCATCCCGTTGTATGCTCCACTGGCGGGGAGAAAATTCTCATGATGCATTCGCCGATCCGAGTAATCACCGTCGAAAGGGAGTACGGTTCGCGTGGCGGAGAGTTTGCGCACGAGTTGGCAACGCGGCTAGGCTGGCGCCTCCTGGATTCAGAACTGGTGGCGGGCGCGGCAAAAGCGGCGGGGGTGTCGCCGGAGCTTGCAGCCAAATTCGATGAGCGGCTTGATCCCTGGTATTACCGCTACGGCAAGGTGTTCTGGCACGAGTCGGTGTACCCCCTGACGGGCTTGTCTGATGACCAGGTGTTCGATTCGGAACGCATGTTGTCGCTGATTCGGCAGGAGATTTTAGATGCTGCCAAAGTCGGTAACTGCGTGCTGGTGGGGCGCGGTGCAGCTTGTGCGCTGGCCTGCCAGCCGGGGTGCTTTCACGTGTTTGTCTATGCCACTTCCAAGGCCAAGCGCGACTGGTTTATTAAAGCATTTCCTAAGCAGGCGCAGCAGGCCGATCAGATGCTGGCTGCTTTTGATAAGCGCCGCGCCGCGGTCATTCGCAAGTTTTACCAGCAGGAGTGGTGCTCGCGGGGGCTTTACCACATGCTGTTGAACTCCGCGATGGGCATTGACGCCATGATTACAGCCGCCGAGGCTGCTGCCGGGCTCCGTAGTTCCACTCCGGAGGGTCTGGTGAGCCAGATTGGCCCCACGGGCGCGCCTTGCTAGTCTGGACTGACCTCTAGATCGACGCGATTACCTTTACTGAGTTTCAACACGTCGAACGCGGGAACCGATACGCGTAAATATTTCCCAGGGAATGGTCCCGGCCGCTTCCGCATGGTCGAATACAGAAATTCTTTCGCCGTCCTGTTGGCCGAGAATGATTACGTCGTCGCCGGCACAAACATCGGGAATATCGGTCACATCGAGTACCGCCTGATCCATGCTGACGCGACCAATGAGAGGCGCCTTGTTACCGCGCACCAGCAGGCTGAATCGGTTGCCGAGACGGCGGTCGAGTCCATCTGCATAGCCGACAGCAATCAGCGCCAGGCGCATCGGTTCGATCGCCACAAATGTTCCGTTATAACCCACGACGGTACCCGTGGGAACCGAACGCACGCTGGTGACTTGCGACTTCCAGGAGAGGACGGGCTTTAGCTTTCGGTTCGACTCAAGCAGGGATGGGGGCGGCGCCGAAGCAAATGGCGGATAATACGACGAAGCAATCCCATAGAGCGCCAGCCCGGGACGCATCAGAGCCTTCATTTCGTGGCGCGCCGCCAAAGCTGCAATGACTGGTGCCTGACCTGCGAGCAGCGCCGCGCTGTTGCCGACATTGAGGAGGTCGGCGTGGATGCCTGCAGCTTCAATCTGATTGATAAAATCGCCGGTTCGGCGAAGCTGGTCATCGGTCACCCGGCCATCCGCCTCATCGGCGGCAAACAAGTGCGTCATCACACCTTCAAGACGCAGTGGCGAATCGTGACCGAAGCGCTGTAATATCTGAGTCAGCCCTTGAGAATCGACGCCTTGGCGGCTCATGCCGGTATCGATTTCAAGATGAACGGAAAGTGCCTTGTCACCGACTGAGCGTACAGCAGACTCCAACTCGTCAATTTGCACGGGATCCCACACGACCGGCGTAAGTTGATGGCGCACTAGGTCGACGCCTTGGCCGGGATACACTCCACCGATTACCAGCACTCGCGCCGCAGGGCAAGCCGCGCGTGCCGCAACGCCCTCTTCTACGCTGGTCACGCCAAGCCAGCGCGCGCCGGCGCGCATCGCGGCAGGTGCACATAAGGCCAAACCGTGACCGTAGGCATCAGCCTTGACGACTGCAAGCAACTCAACATCCGGGGCCGCGAGCCCGGTGAGAAAGCGGTAATTTTCTTCGAAGCTGCGGGTGTGAATTTCAACCCAGCAGGGGCGTGTTTGCGTCATGGGGGTCCAGGCAACAGTTTAAAGCAGTTGCGGAATACACGTAGGCTTTTCGAGATTGGTGAAAGGTGTTTCTTCTTGATTAGAAAGCCACTCGAGTGCGTGCTCTTGATCCACATCAATCCCGAATCTGCTAGCCATTGTGCCGAGAGGATCAGTGACGGATGCAGCCCCTTGGCCTACTCCGCGAATTGCGCTAATTGGTCGGCAGCAGGTGGCTTGGTCACCAGGCTCACGACGATCATGGCCGCCACGGCCACGAAGAGAGCTGGAAAAATGGCGTCGCGATCCGCAAGAATATGAGGGAAGAGCGCTTTGACCTGGGGCACGTCCCAAGCCAGAGTCACCACGGTGCCACTGCCGATCGCAGCCACCGCGCCCCATGCCGTCACACGCTTTGAATAAAACGCGGCAAGCACGACGGGAGTAAGCGCCGCCGAATAAATCGTGTAGGCCCAAAGCATTTTCTGCAGGATGCTTTCGGCATACACCGCCTGGTAGAGAGCCCAGCAGCCCAGCAAAACCACCGCCAGCCGGGAAACGATTAGAACGCGTTTGTTCGACGCGCCCGGCGCAATATAACGAACGAAAACGTCGTTGACCAGGTTGGTCGCGGGTGAGAACAGGTAGTTCGACGCTGTCGAGATGACCTTGGCAAATACCGCTCCGAGCAACACCGCCCCAAGCACCGCGGGCAGCCCGTGTCGCGCGGTGTAAGGAATGATTTCACGCGGATGGAGAGCCACTTCGCCGGTCGGATAGAGTGCACGCCCAAACACGGCGATCGAGACGATCAGCGTTTCGAGAACTAGAGTGCCGAGCGTCCACCCCACGACCGATAGGCGTGCATCTTTCTCACTTTTTGCGGAGAAGAATTTCTGATACATCACCTGGTTGCCGAGCATGAGCAGCAAGGTGGGCACCATGAATTCAAGAGCTCGTATGATTCCCATGCCAGCAGACTGACGAACGTGATCAGGGCTCATGCGATAGTTGCCGAGAACCTGAAAATATTCAGGCGGAAGCACGGCGTGCAGCCCGGACCATCCGCCTGCCTGCAGAAACAGGTAAGGCGCGGCGATGACGCAGATAACCGTCACCAGCGAGCCAATTGCTACGTCCATATAGGCCACAGAAGACATGCCGGCGAGCGCCGTCGTCACGATCACGAACGCGGCGATTAGATACGTGCCTAACTCTGCGGTAACGGTGTCGGGAAAGATAAGGTGCAGCACGTCGCCGCCGCCCTTGAACTGGTAGCTTGTTATTCCGACATAAGCAAACAGAATGGCGATAGTGCCCAGCACGCGCGCTGTTTGGTTATAGCGGACCTCAAGCAAATCGGGCAGAGTGAATTGCGCAAATTTGCGAGCCCTGGGCGCAATGAAATAGATGAGCAGGAGAGCGAGCCACCCGCCTGCCGGCTGCCATAATGCGGCAAATCCATTTTTGTAGGCGTTCTCCGCCCCGGCGAAAAGAGACCCCGCGCCGATCCACGAAGTGAGCAACGTGAGCACAAGCACGATGGCGGGGAGCGATCGACCGGCGACCAGGTAGTCCGCCTTTGTCTTTACCTGCGAGGCGCGATAGAGTGCCACCGCCAGCAGCCCAACAACAATGACCACCAAAACTGCAACATATAGATGGGACATCCGCTTGGTCCTCGTTCGCCTAGAAGGTACCAGCTTATCAGCCGTGACTTTTGGCAATGATCGTCGCCGTACCGACTTCGGCGCAGGGCTGAGTCAATCAATCGCAGCACCAAGAGCCCGATAGCATCCAGATCTCAGTTGCAGTACCGAGAGCCAATTCCACCAAGAGCAGCTTCAAAGTTGAATCTCACGATGAAAGCAGGTTTCTCGCTATCAGCTTGAATGGGGGGCGTAGCGACTTGACCATGCCGACTACTCGGCGAATGCCGGGGAGTGCGGAGCGCCTTCACCATGCCGACTACTCGGTTACGGTGCATCCTCATTCAACGATGGGAATTCTCCCGTAGATCTCGATAACTCTGTTGGGAGTTCTCCTATTGATTTGGAGAAATAGACAGGATGGAGCCCTAAACCTGCGGTCCATGATGTGTATTTGACCCTCATCGGGGCCAGTTGATAAACTGAATTTGCGGGGTGGAGCAGCCCGGTAGCTCGTTGGGCTCATAACCCAAAGGTCGCTGGTTCAAATCCAGCCCCCGCAACCATTTACAGACTTCAACCCTGAATTCCAACCCTACAAGAACCGGGCGCCCGAAGCGCCCGGTTCAGTTTTTGGCTTAGCGAACCGATTTCCGTTGAAGAATTGTTCGCGCCACGCGACAAGTAGCCGTACGCTTGTTTTCCCTGGGAACAGTGCCGTAGTCCATTGTGGTCCGGATGTCGGCGTGTCGCGCCAATTCTTTCTGCACATCCAGTGGAGCGTCAGATCCTCTCAAGATGGTGATGTATTTGTGGCGAAAGAGGTGCCAGCCAACCCCGTCCAGGCCGGCCGCCCTGACTCCCGCCCGGCGCCGTTCGTGACTCCGATTAAAGGTCGCTTGTGACGCCTGACCGGAAACCCGCTGCAGCGGACCCCGGGCACGGCGCCGCATTCCGGGCACTCAACCAGGCACAACCCTGCACGCCGAATCCAATCCTGCAGGAGCGGCGACGCATGGTAGCAACGCCCCGTGATGTGGCTCGGAAAGACCAAGCAATTCGAGCTACTTATTGCGTCAGATGGCTCGCTTCTTCCAAATCAGTATGTGAAGCTGCGCAACTCAACTGAGATAATGCCTCAAACAGTATCGATCCGTTTTTACGGAGAATCAATCACCGCTCGAACTGCCTTTTTGGGAATTTGCCAATTCCTGAGACATCAGAATTGATCACTTACATTGAGGTTTGGAGGATCTAGCAATGCCTGACCGCGGTAACAACATGCTACTGGGAAACTACCTGGACAAACCACCTGGCACAGCCGTACCTTCTGAGCTAACTTCTCAAGGTATAGACCTCTTGCCAGCGATTAGTGATTACTTCCGAACAGATGCGAATATAGACAAAACCGAAGCTGTAGAACAGGTACTGAAATCGATTTTAAGGGTCTTGTTTCAAGGCCCCCTTCCGGGATCCACGTGCCGGGAGATTGCACTTTTTCAGAACTCGTACCGGTTCGCTTATAAGTACAAGTCATATGCGGTGAAGGCGGCCACGCCGTTGGGTTACTCCATCTTTTTGCAAGAGGAGGCTCAGGGCTTTAGCTTTCAGCGCCACATCACTCATAAGACTGAGGTGTTTCATATCCTCGCCACAAGGCCTGGCGCCCTTGTGTTTCTCTGTGAATTCGAAGACTGGCAACGGCATTATGAACCGCAAGAGTTTCAGAAGTGGATTTGTGGCGCGAAAAACGACTTCTACGATCAGCACACCTTTCACCCTCGCTCTGGCGATGTGTTTATAATCTCGGAGCTTGGCGTCGTCCACACGGTCATGGGATGCATACTCGAAGAATTTGCGACGGTTTCAACCGATATGGTGGTGCGTCTGCACGACCAGAATCTGGGTTCCCCGATTCCGACTCATTTCACACGCCAGTATGCAGAGAGCGAGATGCTTGGATTGTCACTGCCCGCGGAAAGCAGGCTCGTCGATCGACATACGTGGAAGTCAGAGCCCATTGCCCGAAGTCGCTGCGAAGGAGGTTTCGAGTCGGTCTTAACGGATTCGTTTGTAAGGGCATCGCATCGGGAAGTCGAAGCTGGGAGACAGACTGAACTGAGGCAGTGTCGTGGGGTCGCAGCGATCATAAGGGTGTTTTCCGGAAGAGGAAAACTGTGGATCCTGGATGACTCAGAACTAAGGAACCCAGAACAGGGCGCAATTTCTGCTGCTTCGGGTGATGTCTTTCTGCTTGCGCCGGGGGCCTGGTTTGGCTTCAAAAACGAGTCTCGCGAAACACTACGATACTGCGAGCAGCAAATCCCTCCGGAAGTCGCATTCGTTTAGGGTTACATTCCGAATTGCCTTCCAGGTTCAGGCGCGAATAGCTCCACGGGGGAACGCGGAAGGGAATCCGCCGACGAACGTCCCCCCGCACGGCCGTATGTTCTGTGCCAACGCATGGGCTAGGGCATTAAGCCCGCGCATGCCCAGGCATGCGGTCTTGATGAATTCGTGGCGATTAATCTCCCCTCCAATACAGAGTTTTCTATCTTTTGGTAGCCAGCCGATATCTATCTTTCCGGCTGTGACTCGAAGTGAACGGTTAATCCTGCGTTTGTGCCCGCATTGATCGCAGGAGAATCTGGTTCCAAATGAAAATCATTTGTGGAAGGATTGACGAAGTGCGGATCCGAAAAACTGGAGTGAAGGTCGTTTCCTGTTGACTCAAGGTATTTGTCAAATCCTGTCACGGTGGCGGAAGCCAATGCCCACTTGCTCGCCTGCGGTCCGGAGACACAGTAATAAATGTTGTGATCAATTGTGGTGGTTGATCGGTTTTTTTCGCCCTGAGATCTGTTCCGCACAATGAGACAATGTGGCCCTGCGTACACAATGTTGTTTGCAAAAACATCGTCTGCCATGTTCCATTGCATCTGAAACTCGCCGGAACCTGTCACCGCCGTGTCGTTTTCATAGAGCGTATTGTTGACCACCGTGGAATGCTCGGTGCGTCCTCGTTCTGGCGCATAACCTCCAATGGAGATTCCAGCGGTATGGCAGTGATAGATCAGATTGTTCCGTGTGGTGATGTAACTGGTTGCGCGGTTCTGGTGTTCGCTGGCCAGTTCGATTCCAAAGTCCACATCATGAACGACATTCTGTTCGATAAGAATCCTGGTGCCTCCGTCCACGTAGATCCCATCCGATGATTGCTCATCGCCGTAGGCCGGATTGCCGCGCGAAGTAATGTTGTAAACCGAGTTTCCGCTCACCAGGCCATCGCGCGCTTGATCCACCGCCGGGTCAGGCGCTGTATGCTCAAACCCGATGACGTCGATCTTGGACGCGACCCACTTCACACCCGGCGACCGAAGCGGCATATTGACGATTCACAACCAGAGTTACGTGAGAATCGACGGCTTT
>JANXYB010000006.1 GCA_025350325.1 Acidobacteriaceae bacterium | reverse complement strand
GATGGAGGTTGTGCACCTGGCTGTCGTTGCGGACGTGGGTTATGCCGCGTGGGAGGGAACGTTCGAGTCGGTGCTGGGCGCCGCGCGGGCGACGGGGACCGTCGGACGAGCCCGCCTCGCTCCCGACGGCCTGAGCGGCCTGGTCGCTGTGGTTTGGGATTAGCCGGCCCCGCAAAAACCGCAGGTAGTAAAGTCATGAGCACATGGGTCAACGTGGCTGGGTGGGGAGGACGAAATGCCGGTCGAGTAGTTCGTGCCAATCAAAACAACGCGGGGATCTGCGGCACGATCACGCGCGTCGGGCGACTGGCCGTAGGACAAACCATCGTCCTTCACCGGTCACAGTGTCTGTACAGCTTTCCGCGGCGATGACGTTTTTCGGCCCGCCTCGACACGCCCCAAGGCGACGCCGCCCAAACGCTATGTGATTCTTGTTCTGTACAAAATTCAGTAAATGAATAGCCCCGTCAAGCTCCTTTCCGTCTTCCATGAGCCCGAGGAGGGCCGCCTCGTAAAAGTCGGCCGGCTCGCTTCCAAAAATCGGGAGGTGCTCTTCGAGTACGACTCCGCGTTTCTCGCGCCCGGGCTCGAGTTGTCGCCATTCAAGCTCCCGCTCAGGCCCGGCGTCGTCGTCGGCAATCCCGCGCTATTCGAAGGTCTGGTGGGCGTGTTCGAAGACGACCTGCCGGATGGTTGGGGCCGGCTTCTCATCGACAGGCGGGCGGCCAAGGCGGGTATCTCGCCCTCCTCCCCGGGGCCCCTCGACCGGCTCTCGCCCTGATGGGAACGCGGGCGATGGGCGCCCTCGTGTACCAGCCCGAGGTAGACTTCACGCCGCCCAGCATCGTCAGCCTTCTGGAGATCGAGGCCGACCTGGAGTCGATTGTTCGCGATGTGCGGGGGTCCGACATGGATCGTCTCATCGCGCTCGGACGCTCGCCTCAAGGCGCGAGGCCCAAGGTGCTGCTGCGAGTAGCCGACGACGGAAGCGCTGACTACGGAGATCGCCACAGCCGCACGGGGTGCACGCCCTATCTCGTAAGGTTCAGGGAATGCGGCGACGAGAAGTACGCTGGCTCGCTCGAGCATGCCTGTCTGCTGATGGCAGTCAGCGCTGGCATCAATGTTCCTGCGACGACGATGCTTGGCCGCACCAGGAAGCACCCAGGCTACTTTGCCATCCAGCGGTTCGATCGGGACGGCGCCCGAAAGCTGCACTTGCACACGTTCGCCAGCCTGATTAACGCACCGCACTCTTATCCATCGACCACCTATCAAACCCCGCTACTCGGCTCACGCGCGATGAGACCGCGGTCGCTGGGATGTTCCGACGGGCGTGCTTCAACGTGTTTGCTCATAATCGAGATGATTACACCCGGAACTTCGCATTTCTGATCGACGACCGCGGCGTGTGGAGGCCCAGCCCCGCCTGCCACCTCACGTTCTCGGTGGGGCCCGGAGGGGAGCACTCGATGCTGGCGGGCCGGAAGGAGCACACCCTGCAGAGCGGATCTCCTCGAGCTTTCTGCTTCCGCTGATCTGAAACGACCCGGTCGCATCATCGAAGAGGTGCGGACTGCCGTCGGCTTCGTGAGCGCCGTGTTGGAGTTTGCCGAACCCTGCTGCTTATCTCTTTTTTTCAACCAAACTGGAACTTGGCGATATCGATTCCTAATCCGGATTGCGCAGAAATGTACTCGTCTCCCTCAAGGTATTGACAGGGCTACCGCTCACCGAACACGACTTCTCCATGATCGCGATCACCTCAGAGCCCGAGGCGGCGTCCGCGCCGACACCATTCGATCCGCTCCGCGCCGACCAGCACAGCGACGACGATCTCGATCAGCTTCCCTTCGGCGTTATCTGCCTCGACGCGGCGGGCAAGGTGCTCCGCTATAACCTCGCCGAGGCGCGCTTCGCGCGGCTCGATCGCGCGACGGTCCTCGGCAAGAGCTTCTTTGGGCGGGTTGCCCCGTGCACCTCGCGCCCCGAATTCGAAGGCCGCTTCCAGAATTTTGTCAAGCCAGGGAACACCGCGCCGACCGACCGCTGGCCATTCGTCTTCGACTTCAAATTCGGCGCGCAGCAGGTGGAGATCGAGCTCGCGCGAGGCTCCCGGCCAAGCCGGTTCTACCTGCTCGTCAACCGCCGCAAGTTCCTGCCGATCCGCGGAGAGCCCTTCCGCCCCGCGCCCTCGCAGGAAGATCTGGCGCCGGGCGAATCGAAGCTGGGCGTCGCGCGCGACGCGGGCCAGCAGCGCACGGTGCAGATCTCGCCGGCCTTCTTCGCCTCGATGCGCGCCACCTGGGACAAGGTCGCGCCTAAGGGCTGGCCGCTCTTCTGCGGCGAGTGGGGCCATCGCTGGGGCCGCAACGCGGTGGTCGATCTGGAGACCGAGGCGCTGGAAAAGCTCGAGCGCACGCTGCGCGAGTTGTCTATGAAGACGGTCATCACGATGGTGGCCGAGTACCTCTCGCGGCAAGGCTGGGGTCAGCTCTCGGCCGACTTTTCCCGCGCGAAGCAGGGCTCGTTCGTCCTCACGCTGCAGCGCAGCGCGCTCGCTGAATCGGTCGGCTTCTCGGAGACGCCGCGCTGCCATCTCTTCAGCGGCTTCTTCCGCGCCGTCTTCTGCCACCTCGCGAACAAGCTGCTCGCCGTGCGCGAGATGTCTTGCATCTCGCAAGGACACGAGCGCTGCACCTTCGTGGTGACGAGCGTCGAGCGGCGCTGGACGCGGAGGTTGTCTGATGCTGCGCGGCCTCTTGCCCCTGGAGGAGAAGACGACCGTCGAGCGCTACTTCGACGCCTTCCCCTGGAATCCGCCTCCGATCGATCCGGAGATGGCCGCGGGCGACTTCCTTGACGCGCTCTAAGGTTCAGCGCAATCGGGCATGCTCGAGAGGAGTGCACCCTCCCGGCGAAAAATAGGTGGAGGCGGGCGGAAATCGAAGACACTCAGCGCTGGTGCGACAACTCTTTGCGAGACGCGACCTTACCGCGCACCAGCCTGAGATTCTTCGAGAACGTCATCCCGTCGTCTCCCTCGTCGTGCCGCGCCGCACCGCCTCGAACCGCGACTTCATGGCAACCTGACGGCAACGCAGTCCGCGAGTGGCGAGCAAACCTCAGCGGCCAGCGCTCTCGGGTTTGCCCGACGTCGCCAGCAGTGAGTCCCACCATGACAACCTGCGGCGCTCGTCGAGGCTGGTCGACTCCGGCGTGATGCATCGAGGGTCGCCGAAAGAGTCGATGACCCAGAGATCGATCAGTCGCTCAGGTTCAATGCGGGTGACGGCCATGATGAGAAAAGTGTTGGGGCCGATATGAGGCTTGGCGTGGTATCTCGCGAGCTTGCGAAGACCCTCCGCCGAGCACTTGAACGATAAAATAGAGTGCCTTCGATCAATGCGTCGGGCTGTTGTGGATCCCCCTTTCCTCTCCTCGCGATGATCGGAGTCCTTGCGAAGGGTGGCACCTCAAGCACGACGCAATCACCCACTCGGTACGACTCGAGATCCACAGCCGGCTCGAGCCATGCGTTCACAGCGCTGCGCGCTTTGTCCCGATCACTCCAGTGCGCAATCTCGGTAGCGCTGAGCCCTCGAAGAACGAAGGTCTTGTCCTCGACGCCGAGAATGACCAGGCCGCCATCCCGAAGGTTGGCCATTGCAGCGACTGCCGGCGCAATTTTTCGAGCGCCCTTTTCGCCGACGCTCTCTTTCAATTCCACGTCGCGTTGTTCCCCTCGGGTCGCAAGGGCCAGCAGCTCGTCGACAGTGCGAGGGACGGAGGCTCGAGTGCTCATCGTGGAGCTACTGTACTCGGCTAAGCAAGAGGAATGCATCGCGGCGGACATGCAGACCAATCTGATGCGAATAGCCGGAGATACAACTCCACCCCAGATGGGTTGGCGGTGCCAACGCGTCTACGCTGGGTCCGTGCCTTCGGAAGTCGACGCGCCGGCCGGTTGACTCCGGATCGAGTCGAGTCCGGCCTGGAAGGCGTCGACCACGGCGTCGAGTTGCGCATCCGAATCCACGTCCCCGACGCGCCACCTGTCCGGTCCCTTCTGCTTGATCCTGGAGCGAGTTGTATCCGTGCCCACGCCCCGCAATCGCTCGATGAATCGGGCGGTCCCTGCGCGCTCCGATTCATCGAGGAGCGGCGCCAAGTTGCGCCCGAGTAGGAACGCGGGGCGGCATTCGAAAGCGATGGTCTCGGGCACCGCGTCGCCGAAGCGTCGGGGGTCGTCGGCTGGAACGTAGTCTTCCAAGATCTGGCCGATGTCTTCGAGATCCCGCTCTCGATCGTGCGGGCGGTCTAGATACGCCACCATCTTCAGAAGCGCGATGACCCGCAACGGGGCGACGCGCACGGAGAGGTCGGATGCAATCCTCACCGGCGCCGCGTGCGCCATTGCGTGGCGCATTCCGAGCAAGCTCATCTGGTGTCCACTCTGCCAGGTGATACGACCCAGCCGGCGCCAGCCGGGAGTAGATCGACTTGAACCCGACCGGGGCCGTGCCACTCGTGCTCCCGCGTCTCGTGCCTTGACCACCCGGCGAGCTTGTCGAGCCCAGCTGGAAAGGCGTCGAGGTCGACGGCGAGGACCAGGTCGATGTCGCCGGTCTGGCGCCAGCGCAAGTCGAGATGGCAGGCGAGGGCCGAGGCCCCGATCATGCACCAGTCGGTGCCCGGCCACAGCGCCGACAGGCTCCGTAGCGCCGCGATCTGATCGTCAGTGAAGGTAATCACGCGAACCCAGGCAGATAGCGTGCGCGAACGATCTCTGCTGCTTCGCGGGCGCGCTCGCCGCCGGTGATCAGCAGCTCAGCGTAGACGAGCGCTGCCGGCGCCGTCCCCGGCAGCGGCATCTCATCGAACATCAGCGTGCTCGGCGCCTGCAGCACGGTCAAGATGCCCTGCGGGCTCGGCGCGAGCCGGAGCTCGCGCGCGAGCTCCGGGACTGGCCGTTCAAGATGCACCGCCGCGGTATCCCCACGGTAATGGCCTGTTAGCCGCTGTGCAGCGACGCCGCCGGTGAAAGCCCAGCGGACTCCTCGGCGCCTCAGAGCCTCCTCACACTTGGCTTCAAGAGCCACCAGATTTTTATCCGCGGGCTGGTAGCGCGCGAGCACCATCGATGGGCGAAGCTGATCGGCATAGCCCGCGACCCAGCGATCGAGCAGCTGGCTTCCTTCCAGCACCCTCCCTTTCTTGGTCTCATGAAGCAGGCCCGCTGCTGCAAGCGCACGCAGTGCGTCCGCCGCGGTACTCTTGGAAACACCTGCCTTCGCAGCCAGCTCGCGAACGGTGGCGTCGGCAAGGCGCGGTGCGATGAGAAGAGCCAGGAGCACCCGGTAGCCGTTGAGTGTGAGCGCGGTGCTCGCCCCGCGCAGCGGGGGTGAGCGGCCGACGACGTGGATGAGCCCCCCCGGCGGCAGCTCGAGGTGGCAATTGCCAACCTGATCCATGAAGTTCACGTGGTGAGCGGCGAGTTGCTCGGCCAGCCGAGGCGTGACGTAAGGCGCCAACAAGATCCAGGTCGACGCCGCGCTCTGCTCGAGGATGGAAAGCACGCGCTCAGCCATTGCGGCGTTGAGCGTGCCTCGCTTCTCTTCGACAAGGAAGTGGTGACGTCCGCTGGCCGTGTGGATGTCCACCTCCCCGTCCCAGCCCCGATCGCCGGAGGTCTCGGCGATCTGGCCGCCGGTCACCTTGCGCACTGCGGGGAGCAGGCGAAGGTTTTCGAGGTAGACTGGCCAGTGCCCGGGAGCCATCTGTCCTACAATATACGCTGTCCGAGTCGATCGGACAAGTTACTCGTAGGAGCCAACGAAGCTGTCCTGCCCACTCGGACACGGCTTATCGCCGGACAAGTTTCGGCAGCGCCGGTGCTACGTTGGACATCAATACGTTGCTTGGACCCGCTGAAAGTACCAATCGAATACCGCGAGGAAAGCGTCCCAGCGTAGCCCCATCTGCGAGCCTCGAGATCGGGAAACTCGGATAGACACCGAGTTTGACGTCCGGGATCTCAACGCCGGGAATCTGATTCAGCCGCTGCTGAAGCTCCCGCCGCAGCTCATCGTTATCGAACGCTGGTCGCCTGGCCTCTGCGAGCGCGGCGAGATACCACACTACCGAGACCTGCAGAACGCGATCCGGTTCGACTGCCGGGCGTTGGGCAGGGCACTGGGACTCAACCTGCAACGGCCATGACGTTGCGACGGGCGATCCCTGAATCGAGGTGGCCGTGGGCGAACGCTAGCGCGAGGAACTGCGGATGGAGAAAGTAGCCAGCACGGGCGGCGCATCATCGTCTTGCCGTGGAGCACGCTCTGCGGCAGCGTACACGAACAGGCACAACCGGCTCGCCGGCTCCAATCCGCCGAGCGAACCACCCAGTGACGAGCACGCGCGAAGCTCCCGGTGGCGAACTCGACCAGCACGTCGGACATCTGCGGGAGCGCAGGCACCGCCGCCTGAGCTGCCAGAGCGCAGCTCGCACTTTCTCTCGATCGCAGGACCCGCGTTCCACCACAACCGATGCAAGTCGAGGCGGAGCGCGTCAGCGCGGAAGACCAAGGCCGGATCTTCCGCGCGTGACTTTCGCTCAGGTCAGGGCGCGCGAACGTCCGGCGCAACGCTGAGCACGAGCCGCGAAGGATGGTCCTCGTCATGCAGGACGGTCTGCCTCGCCACCGCCGTCTCCGACGTGAAGTTTGAGTTCTCGCCGGTATTCAGGTTGCGCGCGTAATGCGGAAAGTTGGACGACGAGATCTCCAGGCGGATGAGATGGCCCTTCCTGAAAATCGTCCCCGCGTTCCCGAGCGCGATGGTGTACTCGTACGACTTGCCCGACTCGATCTTATCCGGGGGGAGCTTCGAGCCGTTTCGAAGGCTCGCCCGCACGACGCGATCGAGCACGTTGTGCGAGACGCCATCGAGGTGCACGTCGACGAGCTTGGCGGTGAAGTCGGTATCAACAGCAGAGGACTTCGCAAACAGGTCAAGCAGGACGGGGCCGGTGACCTCGGTATCCTGCGCCAGCGGGGGCGTGGAGTAGATGAGAACGTCGGGGCGCGCCTCGACTTCTTTTTGATCGCGAGGGCCGGCGGGCAGATGCTGCGGATCGCAGCAGAGCGGGCCGCCGACGGTCGGTACGGGGTTGGCGGGGTCGTAGGTGAAGCTGTCTGCGGGTTCGCTATGGGCCGAGGTCGCTGAGAGAGTGCCGTCGCCGGTGGCGGTGTTTGACTTGCCTGCGGAGTGGAGAAAGTAGCGCGTGGATTTGGCGCGCTCGAGGGGCCAGGTGTCTTCATTGCGCCACTTGTTGTCGCCCATGACGAAGAACTTGACTGGCTTGTTGGTGGCGAAGTCGTTCTGCTTACCGAGGAAGAGATAGTCGTACCAGTCAAGGGTGATGGAATTTTCATCGTAGTCGGCGGCGGCAGCGCCGAAGTCGACAGTGCCGATGTGACTGCCCCCGCCGGCATGGCCGCCGATGGTGATAAGGAGCTTCTGGTTGGCGCGTGCGGCTTCATTGCCGGCGTGCGCTTTGAGTCCGAGATAGTTGCGCAGCGAGCCACCCTGAAAGATGTCATACCATGCGGCGATGGTGAGCGCGGGAACCTGGATGTTGGCGTAGTTCTCTTCTATCGACCACTGTTTCCAATAGCTGTCGTAGTCGGTGTGGGTAGCCCAGTCGATGAAGTAGGGCGCGAGTTGGCGAGTCATGTCGGCGGGGCTGGATATGGGCTTCATGTTGAAGATCGGGTATTGAGTAAGGGGGAGGACCATGTCGCCAACGAGGGCGTTGGTGTTTAAACGAATGGCGCGATTGGCGGTATCTTGCGCGAGGCCAGAGCCCCATGATTCGTTGAACCACTGCTCGAAAGCGCCGCCGTGGTAGGTCCAGTTTTCATGGTAGTTGCTGGCGGTAACGACGGGGCAGATGCCGGCGAGATGAGGCGGATGGCCGATGGCGGCGAGCATCTGCGTCGCTCCAACATAGGAGCCCCCAAACATGCCGACTTTGCCGTTGGAATTGGGGAGTGCGGCGGCCCATTCAATGGTGTCGTAGCCGTCGTCGGTCTCGTGCTTGAAGGTGTACCACTCGCCCTCGGAGGTGTAGCGGCCACGCACATCCTGAATGACGACGAGGTATCCGCGGGCAGCGGCGCGTCGGCCAAAGTCGTTTCCATTGGTTTTGTCGTAGGGGGTGCGCTGCAGGAGGACGGGAAACTTGGCGTCGCTTGGCTGACGATAGATGTCGGCGTGGAGGGTGATGCCGTCGCGGGTTTTCATGGCGACGTTGCGCTCTATGGTGATGTCGGGGGTTTGAGCGGCGGAGAATGTGGCGGTAAGGATGGCGAGGAGGAGAAGCTTCTTAAGCATGAATTTTCCTGTGGGCGGTGGCCGAGGACATTGTATTCGACCCGAGGGGACGGAAGGCGGTATGGATTTGTGTTCCCAGGTCTCAGAAGCGAGACCTGGGGCACCCGCATTTTATGCAGAATGCCGACGCAGATTGTTGGGGTTCTCAATAGTGGAGGCCGTCCACCCACGCGGGAGGTCCCATCGCGGTTGGAATCCACCGCGCTAAGACCTTCCCGGAATTGCTATCGCACAGCAGAGCTACAGCCGCCCCGCCATGCGACGGACCGGTGGTAAATGCCACGTCGTTTCCGTCGAGCCAAAAATGCCAGTCCCAGAACACCTGTTCCGTTGAGAATCTGTGGACAATGCGACCGCTCCGATACAAGACGAGGAAGCCCGCGATTGCCCAGGATCATAATCCTTGTCGTGAGCCCGGGGGTACGGGAATAGCTCAAGCCAGCCGACGGTCTTTTGATCGGGGGAGATCTGGGGCGCAGCAAATCCAGTTTGATCTTTGTCCTTTGGTGCCAGAATGTCGCGCCCCGAATCGAAGACGATGTGAAGCCGACCGCTTGGCTCGATGTAGGTGGATTTGCAGGTATTGCCACTGCCAACTGCGGCAATTCCAGGAAGTGCCAGAAAAGCGGCGCAAATGAGAACGAACATTCTGCGTGCCATCCAAAGCAACAATACGCTGAGTCGTTTGGGGAACGGGTGTCCTCAAGCACGGCGGAAGGTCGAGGATGGGCAAGATTCGTTAAGAGCAACCGCAGGTTTTTCGACTGCGGTCAATCACCCCAGGAACGAAGACCTGTTCGAGGGAGCCCCGATACGGCTCGACCTTCGCTCAAGATGACGACTTAGAAATGGGGTTTGGTGGTCGCCCATCCTTGACCGACCCGGCTCGGGATGAGAAGTGGGAAGGTTTGTGGCCACCCACCCTTGACGAAGGAGCCGTCAAGGATGGGGCACCCGGCTGTTGAGGATGGGCGAGATTCGTTAAGAGCAACCGCAGGTCCTTCGACTGCGGTCAGGATGACAAGTTATAAGTCACGGTAAGGCACGGTTTCTGAAGGCACGGTTTGTGCTTGCCCGCCTTTGACTATGGCAGGCTATATGCCGCCGCGCCCTAGGAGGATTCCGATGCCGTAGGTGACGACGCCTTCAACGGCGCCGATCATGGTCATTTCGGTGCCAGAGGCCCACCAGGAACGGACGGTGATCAGGCTCTTGGCTGCGCCGACCGCGAAGTGAGCGGCGAGCGAGATGATGGCGGCGGCGATGACGGCCGACACTCCATGCATGAAGAAGAACGGGATGATCGGGATGGTCGCGCCGACGGCGGTCGAGAGTGCGCCGGAGGTGGCGGAGACCATGGGGTTGGATAATGCTTCCTCTGATGTGCCGAGGCGTTCGCTGGACAGGGCGCGCAGCATCTGTTCAGGATCGTTGGCGATGTGATTGACCATGTGGTCGGCGTCGGCTTCGGGCAGGCCCTTGACCTGGTAGTAGAGAGAGAGCAGCTCGCGGGCTTCGGGGCCGTTCATGCGGATGGCTTCGCGCTCGCGCTCCATTTCGGCGAGGTAGATTTCACGCTCACTTTTGGCGGCGAGGTACGCCCCGGAGCCCATGGAAAGAGCCGAGGCGATCATGCCGGAAAGCCCGGCGAGCAGCACGTATTTGCTGTCGCCTGCGGTGGCTCCTGAGACGCCAGAGACGATGCCGAAGATGGCGCCGAGGCCATCGTTGACTCCATAGATGGCGTCGCCGATCCATGCGCCGGGCTGCTTGCGGCCCTGGGCGCGCTTGGCGAGGAGTTCGTCGAGAACGGCCTGGGGGTCAACCTTGGGTGCGCCGGCAGGCGCCTGATAGTGGCCGCGCAGCAATGAGCCAAGTTCGTGGTGATGGTCTTTTTCGTCTTCAATAACGTGATCGAGAATGGCAATGGAACCGTCGTCGCCTAGCTCCTTAAGTTGCTTGCCGTAATTGGCAATGTGGCGGCTCTCGTCGATTTCAAGACGGCGCAGGGCCATGCGAACGCCGCCGGCGCGATTGGCCAGCGAATTAGCCTCGCCGCCAGAGTTGCCGCGATAAGCCGGCTCGGGGCCGCCAAGTTCAAGGATGCGCCCCTTCCACAAGGCGGCGTGCTCCCACTCCGCTCCGGCGAGATGGCGCAGCACCTGAGCGCGAACCGGATCGGTATCGCGATCGGCAAGAGTCTGGTAGGTGTGAAAGCCCTCCATCTCAGCCTGCCAGTTGGCCTCAAGCGCTGCAAGCACCTTTTTGGTACGGATGTTGTTCAGGATTGCGATGGCCACTCTTGTTTCTCCTCGCCCTGATATCAGGATACGGCATGCGCGCGCGGTTTCGACCCGGCCTGGCACATGGATTCGATACGGCAAAAGGCTACGGACGACCTTGAAACTGCGCAATGGCGTCTATTGGCAAAGGCAGCGCAACAACCGTTTGCGCCGTCACTTCCCCAAGTTTGGGGTTTTCCGTATAGTGTTGTGTGGAGCAAATCGCCGGGTATCCAGCGAGTATGGATTCGGCTGGCGACAAGTATACGGCCGAGCCAACGGCCGACGGACTGCAAAGTCCTGCACAACAGGACGCATGAACATGCCCTCACCGGGCAGAATTTCTAGGAAGCTGGAGCAAACAACTATGGCAACACGATCCACACCATCCACAACGTCGGATACGCCGAGCTACGTTGGACCGTTTATCACGGTCGCTGGCCTGTTCTTTATTTTCGGATTTATCACCAACCTGAACATGGCCCTGGTGCCACATCTCCGGTCGATCTTTGACCTGCCTTATGCCTGGGCAATGCTGGCCGAATCGGCGTTCTTCCTGGCGTATTTTGTGTTTTCTTCGCCGACTTCGAAGCTGATTGAGGTGATTGGTTACAAACGGACGATGGTGGTATCGCTCTTCATTCAAGTGGTCGGCTGCCTGATGTTTGTTCCCGCAGCCAAGCTGGTGAGCTTTCCATTATTTCTGACGGCGGTGTTCGTGGTGGGAGCAGGCGTGACCGCGCTGCAAACATCAGCGAATCCTTACGTCGCGATTCTCGGGCCGGAGCACAGCGCGCCGGTACGGTTGACTTTGGCGCAGGCACTGAACTCGCTCGGTGGCAGCATCGCTCCCCTGGTCGCAGGCGCATACATCCTCACTGACCCGGCCAAGATGTCTTCAAAGGCTGCAATTGCGGACACGGTGCGCGGACCTTACATCGCGATCGCAGCCGGATTGCTGATTCTTGGAGTGGCTGTCGCGTTCATGCACCTGCCGCACATTTCTCAGACGCAGGCTTTCCGTCCGGCGAAAGAGGGCGATCCAATTTTGAGTCGCAGCATTTTCAGATACAGACACACGGTGCTGGGTGCAGTGGGTATCTTCCTCTATGTCGGCGTCGAAGTGGGGCTGGCCTCGATTGCGGTGAACTACTTCAAGAGCCAGGGCATCGACAGCGCGAAGACGGCTTCTTTCCTCGTCTCGCTATACTGGTTTGGCGCTTTGATCGGACGTCTGCTGGGATCGTGGATTCTGACCAAGTTCAAGTCGAACATGCTGCTTGGGATCTTTGGATTTACCGCCGCGCTGTTGATTCTTGTGTCGATGTTCAGCACCGGACCAGTGGCCATCTGGACACTTGTCGCTTGCGGATTCTTTAATTCCATCATGTTCCCGAATATCTTTGCGTTGGGCATCGCCGGACTCGGACCGATGACGAGCAAGGGATCGGGACTGATCATGACCGCTGTGGTGGGCGGAGCGATTGTGCCGGCATTGATCGGTTATGTAGCCGACAAGACCGGCATTCAGCACTCGTTCGTCATCCCCGCGGTCTGCTACATCTTCATCGCCTATTACGGGCTGTGGGGATCCAAACCAACGCG
The DNA here is from genome assembly GCA_025350325.1 of Acidobacteriaceae bacterium. GTDB lineage: Bacteria > Acidobacteriota > Terriglobia > Terriglobales > Acidobacteriaceae > Telmatobacter. Next base: position 9,009 of record JANXYB010000006.1, on the reverse strand, counting down.
GACTATAACAGCGTAGGTTGGTTTGCTGTTCATTGAAGGCCCTCCGGCTCATGGCTGGAGGGCCTTCGCACGTTGGGAGGAGTCGATCGTCGGCATCCCCAACCGTTCAGTGCCGCTTGTGAACTTTTACTTTCAATGGTTTATCGCGAAAAAGATTCTGGCTTCAATTCTTGTTGACATGTATTGCAATCCGCGATATTGTAATTGCAGATTGCAATATCGCCGCGAACAAGAGGAAAGGTCAGTTCAAGGAACGGTATGAAGCTGGGTGAAAAAATTCGGTACCTGCGCGAGGTGGAGGGGAGCCTGCGGGGCCTCAATCGCGACTTGAGCCAGCAGGAAATGATGCGAGCTATCGAAAAAGAGACCGGCTCGAAGTTGAGCCAGAGTTACCTCTCGCAGATCGAGAGCGGCGCACGGCCTCACTTGACTAACACCACCCGGCAAATTCTGGCGAAATTTTTCAAGGTGCATCCCGGGTACCTGGTCGATGACCCCGAGGGCTACCATCCGGAGTTGCAAAGCGAGTTGCGCAACGTCGAGGACAAGCTGGATCTATGGCTGGTGGCGGGAGCAGAGCGTTTTCGCCGCGATCACGATCTACGGTGCGCCCTGTTAACGCTGGCGCAGCACGATCATTCGCGGGAAAGCCTGCTGCTGCTTGAGGCAATTCTGGAAACGCCGGGACTGATGCCGCGGTTGAAGGAAGTGCTGCGGCCGAAACTGGAACCGAAGGGGCTCGAACCGAAGGCGCTGCACGCGAAATCGTGCGAGCCAAAAGCGATGGAAGCGAGCGCGCAGCAACCGTCGGCACGGAAACTTCACTCGACGGGCGGCGACTGGCGAGACGGGCACCGTAGAAAGGGAACGCAACCATGACGTGGGAGTCGTTTTACCTCACCTGTTTCTTAGCGGGATTGCTGCTGAGCGCGTTTTCACTGCTGGGCGGCATGGGACATTTTGGCGGGCATGTACATCTGCCGCATGGAACACACTTTCCTCATGTAGCGCACGGGGCGCATGGCGGAGCAGGCGGTTCTGCAAGCGGAGGGGCGAATGTTCCCTGGTGGAATGCTTTCTCAATCATGATTTTTCTTTGCTGGTTTGGCGCAGCCGGATATTTGTTGACGCGCTACGGCAGCCTGGTGGCTGGCGTCGTGGTGGTGCTGGCGGCGGTGTGCGGGGTGCTGGGCGGGGTGATCATTTTTCTGTTCCTGACCAGAGTGATGCTGCCGCACGAACACGAGCTCACTGCGGACGAAACCGAAGTGGTGGGTGTGGTGGGCCGCATTTCATCCCCGATTAGAAGCGGTGGCACCGGCGAGATTATGTACGAGCAACTGGGCGCGCGGCGCTCTGCGCCGGCACGGGCCGAGGATGGCGGGGCGATTCAAAAAGAGGAAGAGATTTATGTGCTGCGCTACGAAAAAGGAATTGCGTATGTGCGGCGCTGGGCGGAGTTGGAAGATCGAGAGCCAGCATTAGATGCAAGGAAACAGGTCGCCGCGCATGGCCGTTCGCAGTAACGATCGCTTGCTTTGATTGTGAAATTGAACACATCAGTGCTCGGCAGAAGGACCGATTTCTAGAATGACAAACACGACCGTACTGATGACCGATATGGCTATCCTGGTAATCATCGTTTTGCTGGGAACGTTGGCCAAAGCATTTCCGAGGAGCGGCCGCAAGGCCGGTTCAAAGCAGTAAACCATTAACCAATTACCCTCCCGGTTGAAGAGGTCGGGATGCTATGACGAATGACCTTGTATTATTTGTCGGACTAGGCGTGTTGGCACTGATTTTGCTAATGGGCTTGTTGGCCAGGATGTATCGCAAGGCCGGTCCTAATGAGGCTTTGATTGTGTACGGTTACCGCGGACCACGTGTTATCAAGGGCCACGGCACCGTGATTTTCCCGATGGTGGAGAACTGCCGCGAACTCAGCCTTGAGCTAATGAGTTTCGACGTGGCTCCGCAACAAGATCTTTACACCAAGCAGGGCGTAGCCGTCACGGTTGAGGCGGTGGCGCAGATCAAGGTGCGCAGCGACCAGGCTTCGATACTGACTGCGGCCGAGCAGTTCCTCACCAAGACGCCACCGCAGCGCGAGGGTCTTATTCGGCTGGTGATGGAAGGCCATTTGCGCGGCATCATCGGGCAACTCACGGTAGAGCAGATCGTGAAAGAGCCGGAGATGGTGGGCGAGCGCATGCGCGCAACCTGCGCTGAAGACATGACCAAGATGGGATTGGAAGTCATTTCATTCACCATCAAGGAAGTGCGCGACAAGAATGAATACATCTCCAATATGGGGCGGCCGGATATTGCGCGGATCAAGCGCGACGCAGAAATGGCTACGGCCGACGCCGAGCGGGATACAGCAATCAAGCGCGCCACGGCACTGCGGGAATCCGCTGTCGCGAAGGCGCTTGCAGATCAAGAGCGCGTGATCGCCGAGACGGCTTCAGCAACACGACAGGCAGAAGCGCAGCGCGATCTTGAAATCAAGAAGGCGGAGTACGCCGAGCAGAGTCGCCGTCAACAGGCGCAGGCGGACAAGGCTTATGAATTGCAGACCAACATCATGCTGCAGCAGGTCACGGCCGAGCAGGTAAAGGTGCAGCAGGTTGAGAAGGAAGGCCAGATCAAGGTGCAGGAAGCCGAGATCATCCGTCACGAGAAGGAACTGATCGCGACAGTGTTGAAGGGTGCGGAAATTGAGCGGCAGCGCATTGAGAATCTAGCTTCTGCTGAAAAGGCACGGCTGACGATTGAAGCAGAAGGACGCGCGGCAGCGATCCGTTCACAAGGCGAAGCCGAGGCCAACATCATCTTCCAAAAAGGTGAAGCGGAAGCCAAGGCAATGAGCGTAAAGGCAGAGGCATACCAGGAATGGAACCAGGCCGCGGTGGTGGACAAACTACTGACCAACATGGCAGATGTAGTGCGTGCCATGGCTGAGCCGCTGTCAAAGGTTGACCACATCACCATCGTATCCACGGGCAACGAGGATGCTACGGGGGCTTACAAGCTGACCGGCGACATGACCCGCATTGCAGCGCAAGTCCCGGCTCTCTTTGAGGCTCTCAGCGGCATGGACATCAAGCAGTTGATGTCTAACGTTAAGGCCATAAAAAACAAGCCGCAGAATGGCGTTGTTCACGATTGATCAGGGACTGAGAGCACTGACTCAAGGAACGGCCGTGCTGTCGCAACCCGGCGGCACGGCGCCAAAGATGAGGAGTATCAAAGTATGCAGAAATTCGTTGCACTTGGAATCTTTAGTGCGTTGGGTTTAGCACTGGCTCTGACCAGTCTGTCAGCGAGCGCGCAGATACCCGCACTTGGCGCGACGGCAGCGGGGCAAGCCCCGGCAGCGGCATCGGTGATTCCCATCGATCAACAACCGAGCAAAGAGCAATTGGCGAAGCTGTTCGATGCGATGCGGGTCAGGGATCAGATGAAGGCAATGCGAACGATGGTGCCGTCAATGGTGCAGCAACAGATCAAGGAACAAAGCCGGCAAATGTCTGCAGGCACGAAGCTTTCACCGGACCAGCAGGTGCGCGCGGAAAAGATTATCGCGAGATACACAGAGAGGGCCATGGATGTCTATCCCCCTGAAGAAATGATCGACGACATGACGGGGATTTACCAGCGTCATCTTAGTCGCGAAGATGTTGAAGGCATGATCGCGTTTTTCACTTCGCCTGCGGGCCAGCATTTGCTCGATCAGCAGCCGGTAATCATGCAGGAATACATGCCGGTGGTGATGAAGCGGGTCACGGAAAGAAGCAAGACGCTGACCGCTGAAATGATGAAGGAAATGGCGGCGGCTACGCAGTCTGTAAAGCCGGCCGCAACCAAGCCGGCGAATAAGTGAGTGTCGTGTCAAGAGCTGTCGGCCCTGCGTGTACGGGGGCTAAACGAAACCGAGTTGTGAAGGAGGGTCAAAATGTCATTGCTTGATAGAGTAAGTACGTTGCTTCGCGCTAATCTGAACGACCTGGTGGAAAAGGCCGAAGATCCGGAACGGATGTTGAAACAGATTGTGCTGGATATGGAAAACCAATTGCTGCAATTGAAAACACAGGTGGCGATTGCCATTGCCGATGAGCATCTGCTCGAAAAGAAGCGCAGAGAGCACGAGCACGAGGCGACCGAGTGGCGCCGCAAGGCGGAATTAGCCGTGCAGAAAAGTAATGATGATTTGGCTCGTTCAGCATTGGAACGCGCGCTCAGCCACGATCATCTCATGGCTGGATTTACCACGCAGGCCGAAGACCAGAAACATGAAGCAGACAGTCTGCGCCAGGCGTTGCACAAACTGGAGCAGAAACTCAGCGAAACGCGCGCTCATTGTGAAATGCTGATGGCCGAGCATCGCAGAGCCAAGGTCGTTGGTCGAGCAACGAGGGTGCGTCAAGTGGTGGGCTCGGATCATGAGCACACGTTAAACCGCATGAAGAGCAAGGTGCACATGACGTCGGCAGAAAACGCGGCGGCTAGCGAAGTGCTTGCACCAGAAACGCTCGAAGACAAGTTTATGACGTTGGAGAGCGAGGATAAGGTCGAACTGCTGCTGAATGAAATCAAGAGCAGGCACGCGGCTACGCTGAGCTTGGCGGCTCCACAGAACGCGGGAGGCGATCGGTAGTGCAAAACTCCGATCTACTACAGTAAAAGATCGTTGCATCTCGAAGCGCATTTATTCGTCTAATTTGCCAGGTACCCTGCTACGCCGGAAAACTGCCATTTGCGCACCGACGGAAGATGTGCAGGCGAACGATGGTTTCCTTTGATATAGCCCATCTAGGTTGCGTTCAGATCGGCGCTCGGCGGCAATTGAATGGGATGGTGAATGGATGCGCTTGAGGTTTTCCTGGGTCACAGCCGTCTCGACGATGTTGCTTGCTTTGCTGGTATCACCGAGTCCGGCACGCGGACAGGATCTTGTTGCGCGGGGTGACCGGATGCGCGCAGATGAGTTGCCGGACGCGCCCAGGCCACTCGTTGCGATAGTGGCATTCAATTTTGCCGCGCCAATGGTAGGCGATGTTCAGGATGGAAATGCGCAGAAGCCAACCGCGGTTCCTCCAAAGCAGACGCAGCAAAGCTCAAGTTTGCCAGTCGCAAGTTCGCCATCTACGGGCCAGGACGCAAGCGAGCAGGGGAGGCAAAAGAAGGCGCAGCAGCAGATCAAGGCCCAAGAGAAGCAGCGCGTGCTCGGCATTTTGCCGGAATTCAATACAAGTTATCGTAGCGACGCGGTTTCGCTGACGGCGAAGCAGAAGATGAGTGTGGCATTTCGTTCTGCGATCGACCCCATAACGTTTGCTACTGCCATGGTTTTAGCTGGGTACGGGGAGGCACAAGATTCAGACAGCGGCTTTGGGTGGGGCGCGAAGGGCTTTGGCGAACGTGCCGGTGCAAAATATCTCGATGCGTTCGATGGCGGCATGATCGGCAATGGATTTTTGCCCGCGCTGCTGCATCAAGATCCTCGGTATTTCAGATTGGGGCACGGCCCGATGCGGCATCGGGTGCTGTATGCAATGGCGACCAGCGTCATTTGCAAGCACGACAACACGGGCAAGTGGGAGCCTAATTATTCAAACGTGCTGGGTAATATTGCTTCGGGCGCGTTATCGACTTTGTATTATCCGCCTACCAGCGATTCTGGATTCAGCGTGACCATTGCGAATGGCATGACGGTTACCGCCGAAGGTGCAATGGGCTCTATGTTTCAGGAATTCTGGCCCGATCTCTCGCGCAAATTCCTGCATAAGGATCCGACCAACGGTCTCGATGCGCAGGCAAGAGATGCAGACCGCGCCGCCAAAAAAGCAAAACACCACCTGAGATAAAAGGTGACCGCCTGACCCAGCAAATCTTGCGACGCGGGTTTGTTTTGGGGCGAGCCGTGACCCGTTTGCTCCGCATGACGCGCAGGCGCGATACTGCAGTCGAATGGCGCGCGCTTATGCGACGCGGGTGAAGACATGGCCTTGTTCGCAAATGCAAAAACATTTGCTTCGTTTCTGGTGACCTGCTTTCTGTTGACCAGCGCTGTGTCGCTAGCTGAGGCGGGGTCAAAGCCTGCGGATGGATCGGGCGCGTTCAAGACCGGCAAGTACCGCAGCCTCTTCGCGGAAGACGGCCACGCGCAACACGAGATTCGGGCCAAAGTCGATGCGGCTTACTGGCAGCTTTTTAATGGCGATCCGCAAACGCAGGCCATTGCATTCGCAGCAGGCAGCAATCAAAACGGGCCTCTGATGTATGTGACCGACTGGGCCAACCATGATGTGCGGACAGAGGGCATGTCGTACGGCATGATGATCACGGTGCAGCTCGACAAGAAGGCCGAGTTTGATGCGTTGTGGAATTGGGCGATGACCTATATGTACATCAGCGATCCGAAGCATCCTTCGCATGGATATTTTTCATGGTCATGCAAGACGGATGGAACGGCCAATGAAGAGACGCCCGCACCCGACGGCGAAGAGTATTTTGCGATGGCGCTATTGTTTGCGGGCAATCGCTGGCCCGGCGGGCATGGCATCTACGACTATCACGCCGAGGCGGAGATGTTGCTCACCGCGATGCGGCATCGTGCGGTCATGACAGGCGCGACCAAGCACGGACCGCGCAGCGTGGGACCGGAAGTGGATGAAAGGCACGCCATGATTTTGTTTGTGCCGGGGATCATGCCGCAGCCATTCACCGATCCTTCGTACCATCTGCCGGCGTTTTACGAGTTGTGGGCGCGTTGGGGGCCAGTGGAGGATCGTGCATTTTGGGCGCGGGCTGCTGAAGCGAGCCGCAGATTTTTCGTGAAGACGACCAATCCTGAGACCGGGCTTACGCCGAGTTATGCAAACTTCGATGGCACGGCGCATATCACGCGCTTTCCGCAATCAGGCCAATTCGGCTACGACGCATGGCGTACGGCGAGCAATTGGGCCGTCGATTGGTCGTGGTGGCACAAGGCGCCTGCGGAACAGCAACTGAGCGATCGCATTCAAAAATTCTTTGCCGCCCAGGGCATCGATGCATATGGGCCTGTCTATTCGCTCGATGGAAAGTTGATTGGCGCGACGCCGGGACTTACGCATGAAAGCCATCCGAAGGGCCTGGCGGGTACGAACGCAGTGGCAGGGCTCGCGGCCACGGATCGTGCGCGAGCACGCCGATTCACCGAGGCGGTGTGGAACACACCGATTCCGGCGGGGCAAGGTCGCTACTACGACGGCATGCTTTACTTGATGAGCCTGATGCATTTGAGCGGCGAGTTTCGAATCTGGGGACCGCAATAATCCAGGTTGCAAAAAACTGCGAATGAGAATTCACGCCGCTATCGAGGGTCTTGCGCGCGCACGCGATGCGATGCGGGGCGCGAACCATATCAGCTCCACTGCAATGAAAGCCGTTGCCGACAGCCGCAACCCGCCGGGGCAGTAACCAGCTATCAGCCGCCTCGCAATATGGGTTTCGATTTCGCGGATGTGTGTTTTGATTGCTTAGCCGAGCCGAAGGGATGTTACGCCGTAACAAACGCACAAAGGCCATGCCCGGAGGCATGGCCCTTGTGTTTTGGATTATTGCCGGCAATCACCTAATCTCCCACACAGTCGCCCGTGCAGTACCATCGGCCCAGCGAGGCTTAACTTCCGTGTTCGGGATGGGAACGGGTGATCCCTCGCAGTATGTTCACCGGCAAACTTGAGACGTTCCAAGGCCTAAGCCTTGGGCCGAAAATCTCAGCACTAGCAAAGAATCTCGACGTCTTTAATCTTGAATGGCGCTTGGCGGGTGGTTGCCCGCAGCCGTCCGCGACATCTACTTTCGTCCGGATGGTTTCTCCCGGAGGCCCGTAGGAACGCGGTTGCAAACTGGCGCCAAAAAGCTGGTCGTACCAAACTTTTGGATGACACGAAATTGATTGGTCGTACTGACAAGGCTTGTAAGAAGAAAGTCCGCTTGATTACTGCGCGGAGTTAATTCTATGGACAAGCCGAACGGGCGATTAGTACTGGTAAGCTTCACACATTACTGTGCTTTCACACCCAGCCTATCAACCAGATGGTCTTTCTGGGCCCTTCAGGGAGATCTCATCTTGGAGCGTGCTTCCCGCTTATATGCATTCAGCGGTTATCACAACCGAACTTCGCTACCCAGCCATGCCCTTGGCAGGACAACTGGAACACAAGAGGTTCGTCCATCCCGGTCCTCTCGTACTAAGGACAGCCCTCCTCAAATCTCCTACGCCCACAGCAGATAGGGACCGAACTGTCTCGCGACGTTCTGAACCCAGCTCACGTACCGCTTTAATAGGCGAACAGCCTAACCCTTGGAACCTTCTACAGCTCCAGGATGCGATGAGCCGACATCGAGGTGCCAAACCGAAGCGTCGATATGAACTCTTGGCTTCGATCAGCCTGTTATCCCCGGCGTACCTTTTATCCGTTGAGCGATGGCCCTTCCATACAGAACCACCGGATCACTAAGGCCTGCTTTCGCATCTGCTCGACTTGTAGGTCTCACAGTTAACCACACTTATGCCTTTGCACTCGACGGCTGATTTCCAAACAGCCTGAGTGTAGCTTCGCGCGCCTCCGTTACAATTTAGGAGGCGACCGCCCCAGTCAAACTACCCGTCTTACTATGTCCCTCTCCCGGATTACGGGAGGAGGTTAGAATCACAGCACTCGCAGGGTGGTATCTCACCGTTGGCTCCACCAAATCCGAGAACCTGGTATCAAAGCCTCCCACCTATCCTGCGCAGCAAGAACCATAATTCATAGTAAAAGTGTAGTAAAGGTGCACGGGGTCTTTCCGTCTAGCTGCGGGTAACCGGCATCTTCACCGGTACTACAAGTTCGCCGAGCAACTCGTTAAGACAGTCGTACGATCGTTACGCCATTCGTGCAGGTCGGAACTTACCCGACAAGGAATTTCGCTACCTTAGGACCGTTATAGTTACGGCCGCCGTTCACCGGGGCTTCA
>JANXYB010000158.1 GCA_025350325.1 Acidobacteriaceae bacterium | reverse complement strand
CCGTGCAGCGAGACAAGAAAGCTGTCGTGCAGCGTCGGATCCGCCGCAGTGAAGTAACTGAAACCCAGCGGAGAGCTGTGCGCGGGAAAGGTGGTATACGCCGCGGGTACGTGTTGACAGGAATTGAGCGGCGCGGGTGCGCGACCTAATGCGGCGTTAGGATCAGGCTCGGCCACATGGCCGCCGCCCGCCGCCATATTGGTTCCCGAGGCAGCCACGTCCGGCTGGTTGCCGTAAACGGATTCTGTTGAGGGCGGCGTAGATCCAGCTGCAGACGTTGCGGCTATCGCGCGGGGGTTATCGATGGCGGGTAAGGGGGTCGTGTCGCGCACCGGGTTTCCGGCAGCGAAGTAGCAGGCCGGCCAGCCATAGTTCGGTGACGCGTTTGCCGTCCTATCGAGCCTGAAAAAAGTGTCTTCCGGAAGCTTGTCGCCCAGATGATCATCCCCCATGTTGGTAGCGAAAAGGGAACCGTCGTCGAGCCCAGGAATAAAATGCAAATCAACCGCGTTACGTAAACCTTGGGCGACAAGTGTTTGATTTTTTCCGTCGGGGTCCATGCTTACGACGGCGGCACGCAGCACTTCCCTCTCCTGGCAATAATTGCACGATGAACCTGCAGAAACGAAGACTCGTGTGGAGCCCTCGACCTGCGCAATTTCGACGGTGCGTGTGAGATGCCATCCGCCATATTTGTAATCCAAACCATAGTCTGGAAATTGAATAAGTGTCTCCGGCTGGGATGTGGGTGCGTTGTCGCCGGCAGCGTATTTGTAGCGCACAAGCTTGTCGGTAAGTGGCAAATATATCCAGCTTTGATGCGTCGCAGGGTCTGTATAAAAAGCGAGATTGTTGGGGTTGCGCAGGTGGTCGAGATAATTCGTTGTGCGCGTGAACCTGTGCGTTTGCGCGTTCCACCCATCGAGGATGTAAACGGCGCCGCGTTTATTGTCTGCAAGGTCATACATGGTGGTGACGAAAATACGTCCATCCGGGGAAACCGCAAAGAAGCGAACGCGCGGCAGGCCGCTTGCGGCAATATCGATATCGAACTTCGCAGGAAGCGAGAGTGTGATCCATTTGCCAGGATCAAAATTGAGAGTGTGCGCTGTCTGTGCTGATGAGAAGAGGGATGCCGCGACAAAAGTGAAGACTGCTAGCGAATAGCGGAACCAGGATTGCGGCATGATAGCGGCTTTACGGGAACAAGCGGCGTTTCGATCCCTCAATGAATCGCCCAGACGAATCTCCGATGCTGAATACAGTACGCCTGTTTAAGCGCGGCTGAGGTAGGCGCCTTCACTGGTATCGACACGAATTTTTTCGCCTTCATTGATGAACGACGGCACCTGCACCATGAGGCCGGTTTCAGTCTTGGCCGGCTTGGTGACGCTCGATGCCGTAGCCGACTTGAGCCCAGGCTCGGTCTCGACCACTTCAAGCTCAACTGACGAGGGCAGTTCAATGCCAACCGCCTGTCCATCGTGATAGCTGACCTTGATCTGCAAGTTCGGGGTGAGGTATTCGACCGCGTCGCCGAGGGTCGAGCCTTTGAGCACCGTCTGCTCGTAGTCGACCGGGTTCATAAAGTAGTAGTCGTCGCCATCAGCGTAGAGAAACTCCATCGAAACTTCGTCGACCACGACCTTTTCAATGGCGTCGCCTGAGCGAAAACGGTGCTCGAACATCGCGCCCGTTCTAATGTTGCGAAGCTTGGCCTGGATAAAAGCGCGCAGGTTGCCGGGGGTGCGGTGTTCAACCTTGAATACCAGATGAAGTTGGTCGTTGTGCTTGATAATCATGCCGGGACGCATTTGAGTAGCGGGAATCCCCATTGGGGTCAAACTCCTTGCTGTACTTGTGTATCAAAGGCCGTTATGCCAATTCTCATTGTAGCGTAGCCATGAGTTGCAGCGGAGTCCCGAGCCCCGGGTCGAGGGCCTCGCAGCTCATGCCTGCTCAAAACTGCTGACCTTGTGTTCTGATCAAAAGCATGTCATTCAAGGGGCACTCGCCGGCTAAAGCAGCGGCCCTCCCGCTAGCCGCTCTGTTGTTGCTATGCCTGTTGTGGTCGCTAGGGTCTTTGCGTGCCGACCTGCTGCCCCGATTCGCTCCGCCCGCGGGCGCTCAAGTCGGATTCGCGCTACAGGCCCTGCCGCTGGCTTTGGTAGCAATCGTAGCTGCGACTGCCGCCATACTGTGCAGGACGCCGCAGCCGCGACCGGGCAACTTGTCTACTTGCTTAGGAATCGGCCTCAGCCTATTCGTTGCGCCCGCAATGCTCATTCATTTGGCAGGCAACAGGGTCTCTGCACTCACGCGTGTGGCTTTATTCTCGCTTGTTCCTGTATTCGCAGTGGTGTTTGAACCCTACCTCGGTGACAAATCGGCGGCGCCAAGCCGAACGGGATTGATGGCTGCGCTGATTGCGGTGATCGGCACGCTGTTTTTGTTTCCAATCGATCTGCCGCAATCGGGGGCTGCTGTAGCGGCTTTTTGCGCCGTAGTCGTCGCAACCGCGTGTATCGCTGCGGCCAATTGTTGGGCTGTTCGAGTGGCCGTGGAGTTGCCCAAGGGCGAACTGTTCTTGTTCGCGACGATTGCTTCATTAAGCGCCGTCGTCGGATGCAGCTTAATGAGCGCGTTAACCGAACGTGCTGCATGGAACCAGATTGTGCTGGGCCGCGAAATGGCTTGGTCAGCTCTGGTGGAGTTCCCTGCACTCCTGATTCTGTTCTGGCTCATGCGGCGCATGTCGGCAACGTGCATGGCTACTCGCTACCTTGTTGCTCCCCTGATAACTGCCCTGCTGGGCCTGATTTTCTTGCGCCCTGCGCTTGGCGTGCGCGACTGCCTGGGCTTGTCTTTAATCGCGATCGGATCGGGCTGGCTATTGTTGGCGCGGCAAGAGGATGACGGTACGGATGCCGCGATACTTAAACTTTACTAACGACATTGAATTGCAGACTCATCAATGTTCATGCCCGGTCTCTTGTTCGATGAGGCGCGATGAACTAAGATTTGCGGCATTGCCGACGAAGCCTTTACGTCGTCTGGGAGTGATTATGATTCGTTGCTCTTTTCAGTCCTTCGCCCGCGTGTGTGTTTTCATCACCCTGGCCTCGTTGGTCCCTGCCAGCCTGAAGTCGCAAGACAAATTGGCGGCTTCTGTACCCGCCAACGCGCCGTACAAGAATGCAAAAACGCCTGTCGACCAGCGCGTCAAAGACTTGTTGGCTCGCATGACAATTGAAGAGAAGGCCACGATGCTTTCCGGTTCCGGTTGGATGGAGTCGGCCCCCATCGAGCGGCTGGGAATTCCTGCGATCAAAATGGCGGACGGGCCGATGGGCGTGCGCTCCTGGGCGGGCAGCTCAGCGACAACCAATTCCACAGCAAATCCGGTAAAGGTGCTGACCACCGCGTTTCCATCCGGAGTGGCGATGGCGTCGACGTGGGACACAGCACTGGTGCAGCGCGAAGGTCGCGCCATCGGGGAAGAAGTGAAGGCGCTCGGTCGCGACATGATCCTCGGGCCGACGGTCAACATCAACCGCGTGCCGTTGTGGGGACGCAACTTCGAGGGCTACGGTGAAGACCCCTATCTCTCCGGCAAGCTCGGCGTCGCCTACATTCGCGGCGTGCAGGCCGAAGGGGTGATTCCGTCGCTCAAACATTTCGCCGCAAATAATGAGGAGTTCGAACGTCACCGCATCGACGCCACCATTGATGACCGCACCATGCATGAGATTTACCTGCCCGCGTTCAAGGCTGCCGTCGATGACGCTGATGTTTGGAACGTGATGTCTGCCTATAACAAGCTCAATGGCGTGCACTGCGCTGAGAATCCGACGCTGCTTACAGACATTCTCAAGAAGGAGTTTGGTTTCAAAGGGTTTGTCATCTCCGATTGGGGCAGCACGTATTCGACTGCACCCACCGTCAATGCAGGAATGGATTTAGAGATGCCCGGCGGTCCACCGATGAAGGCCTGGCTGGTCAATCCGCGCACCCAAACGTCGGGCAACGGTGCGGGATGGCTGACCTCCGACAAGGTACTAGCCGAAGTGAAATCCGGCAGCATCACCGAGGCCACTCTCAATGACAATGTAGGCCGTATTCTTCGCGTGATTTTTTTGAGCGGCATCTTCGATCATCCCCACACGGCCACTGGTGAAGTGGACACGCCCGCGCAAAAAGCAGTCGCCTTACAAGGCGCGACTGAGGGCATTGTGCTTTTGAAGAATGCCAATTCCCTGCTGCCCTTGAATGCGGCGAAGATACACTCGATCGCGGTGATTGGGCCTAACGCGGCTGTAGCTCGCACCGGTGGCGGAGGCAGTTCGATGGTGCGGCCTAAATATGCAGTCGCGCCTCTTGAGGGCATCCGCAAACGCGCGGGCAGTGCGACGCAGGTCACGACCGCCATGGGCGTCGCCATGGAAGGTGAAGATGTTTCACAGGACGCGCCCGAGGTCCGCGAAAAGCTGCTGAAAGAGGCGACCGATGCGGCCTCGAAAGCCGATGTCGCAGTCGTGGTAGTAGGGCGTTATAACCGGCTCGAGTCGGAAGGCTTCGACGTGAAGACCATGGACCTTCCCGCAGGTCAAGATGAGTTGATTGCGGCGGTGGAGAAAGCTAATCCGCATACCGTCGTGGTGCTAAACACCGGCGATCCCGTCACCATGACCAAGTGGATCGACAACACGCCGGCGCTCTTGGACATGTGGTACGGAGGACAGGAAGGCGGCAATGCTCTCGCCGCCATCCTGTTTGGCGATGCCAATCCGTCGGGCAAGCTGCCCGTTTCACTGCCGAAAAAGTTTGAAGATTCGCCGGCGGCTACAAACTATCCGGGTCAAAAACTTCAGGTCAGTTACGCCGAAGGTATCTACGTCGGCTATCGCTACTACGACACCAAAAATGTTGAGCCGCTGTTTCCGTTTGGATTTGGAATGAGTTACACGACGTTTTCCTACAGCGGACTCAAAGTGACGCCCAACAAAGCTGGAGCCGACCAACCCGTAAACGTAAGCCTCAAGGTACGCAACACAGGCAAGCGCGCGGGCGCAGAAGTAGTCGAACTCTATGTGCACGATGGGCACTCGAAGATCGACCGCCCCAGCCATGAACTCAAGCGATTCAGCCGCGTTGAACTGAAAGCGGGCGAGACCAAAACGGTCGGCTTCAAACTTGATCGCGCTGCGCTTTCTTATTGGAGCCCGGAGAAGAAGACCTGGGTCGCGGAACCGGGAGAGTTTGAAATTCAGATCGGCGCATCGTCGCGAGACATTCGCCTGCGTGCTCCACTCGAACTCAAACCATAGCCCCCGAAAACGGTCAGCACTTCGCGCCTTCAGATTTCCAATTCGTGCGTTGAAGATGGCACACTGATGAGACCAAGTTTTAACGCGCCAACACCCATGGCCAAGCAGATCCATTACAACGCGGCAAAGCACATCGCGGCTGAGACCGCGAAGGACCCGTACCTGCGCCCGTCCTTCTCTCGGCGCGACCGGCTGCGCCGCCTCATGTGGAACATTTGTTGGGGCCTGCTGTACCGTCTTTCGCCCCGGCCGCTGCACGCGTGGCGCGTGCTGCTATTGCGCACGTTCGGCGCCAAGATGGGGCCAAACTGCCATTTCTATCCTGGATCGAAAGTGTGGGCACCGTGGAATCTGATTTGTGCCGATTCGGTCGCTGCCGGCGACGGCGTGGAAATTTACAATCCGGCTCCGATTCATCTCGGCTCGCACGCAATCTTGTCGCAGGGCGCTTATCTCTGCGGAGCGACCCATGACTTCGATGACGCGGCATTTACGCTGCTCGCTTTTTCAATGGAGCTGGGCGCCTATTCCTGGATATGCGCGCGCGCATCAGTCGCGCCGGGAGTCAACGTCGGCGAAGGCGCGGTGCTGGGCCTGGCATCCGTAGCCACCCGCGATCTCGAGCCATGGGGCGTCTACGCAGGCTCGCCTGCCGTAAAAGTAAAAGTGAGAAAACGCATCAATGCCCCAAGGGAGAACGACGCCGGCGATTTGGCCTCGCCCCGCATTTGAATTAGGTCCGCGTTATCGCTGTGCAGGATAGGGTTCAGCGCGCAGCATATTCGAGAGAATGTTTCGCTCATCGGGGTTGAATTGGCCCTGATAGCGGCTCGAGTTGAGCACCATCGGCCGTTGATCCGGTGGCACTGCGCGCAAATCGCGGAAAGCGTTCCTCATCATCGTCTGGCGATCCGCCGGCAAACTGTTCCAACGTCGCGCCGACTGCGTTACCTGCGCACGATCTTCCGGCGAGAGATGCTCCAGCGTTTCGGCACGGGCAAGGCGGCGTTCGCGCTGGGCATCGGGCAACTGATTCACCTGGTGCAGTTGCCGCACCACGCGCTGCTGATCGCCATTCGATAGGCCATGGAAGTTAGGATCACTGCGCAGCATCCGTTCCTGGTCCTGGACCGGTGCATTGCGATGCTGATCAAGCCAGGCGCCTAGATGTCCCTGCGGTGCATATGCTGGCTGCGTATAGCCGGATCGCGGCTGCCCGGGCTGCCCGTAACCGGGATTTGTCGGCCGCGGCAAGGCTTGGCGAGGCTGCGCGTATCCAGGGTCCGTCGATCTTGGATAGGCTTGGCCGGGCTGTGCCATCCCCGGCTGAGTACGTCTTGGTTGTGCGTATCCAGGATCGGTCGGACGGGGGTAAGCCTGGCCGGGTTGCGTGTAGCCGGGATTCGTCGAACGGGGGTAAGCCTGGCCGGGTTGCGTGTAGCCGGGATTCGTCGGACGGGGATAAGTCTGCCCAGGCTGCCCGTAGCCGGGATTCGTCGGACGGGGATAAGCCTGGCCGGGTTGCACGTGGCCGGGATTTGTCGGACGGGGGTAAGCCTGCCCCGGTTGTGCGTAGCGTGGTTGACCACGGTCGGGCTGACTATAACCGGGACCAGGGTAGCCTCGCGTACGCGACTGCGGATTCATCGGGGCTGGACGTCCTCCGGGATAAGGCTGCGACGGCCGTGCCTGGCTTTGCGGCCGGTCTTGCTGCGGACGAGACTGTTGCTGGGGACGGGACTGTTGCTGCGGTGGTATCGAACGCGGTGCGGGTGCAGGGCGCTGATTGTTGTTCTGACGCTGGGCGCTTGCCGAGATCGGGGACAGAGACAGAGCTGCAGCGACTAGCGCGGTCAATGCCGCATATCGCGTTCTTGCTAAGCCGCTCATGTTTCTTGCCCCCGTCATGCTGTACTCGGCCCCCACCGTGTTGTTCAATTACTGCGTGTATTGTGTATCGTCATCATCGTTCGGGTTGTCAGTGATCGATTCAAGTTGATCCAGCAGTTGCGCGTTGTTGTCCAACGTTTGCAGGTCATGGACTACTGCTGCCTCTCCCGTCGGTGCCGGAGGCTGCTCCCAATTCGTTACGCCAAGGTATGTTCCCCCACCCACCAGCAACGTCACGGTGAGCGCCATCGCCGCCAGCGGACGAGCGTGCATGGGCGGGCCGTAAGCAAAACGCGCCCGCAAGCGGTCAAGCCAGCCTGCGGGCGGCGCTGCGCGCTCTTCGCGCATGCGGGCATCGAGCTTGCTCAGAAAATACTGGCTAGGCTCCGGTGCCTCCCATGTATCGAGCACAGCCATAGTCGCGCGCAATTCATCGAGATCCTTGCGACACGATTCACACTCCGCAACATGAGATTTGACCTTGGCAGGCGCCGCGTTTGGATCGAGCAGCATATCTGCCAGCTTCGTCTCCATCCCGGCGCATTTGTTCATCGTCGATTCCATTGCTACACCCCACTCAGCCGGTGTTGCCCGGCTTGTTCGCTTAGACGAAATCCTTGAGCTTGTCGCGCAACGTCTGATAAGCGCGGAAGAGCAGCGACTTGGTCGCCGACTCGCTCAACTTCAATACTTCGCCGATCTGGCGATAATCCATCCCTTGATACTTGTGCATCAACACTGCCATACGCTGACGTTCCGGTAAAGACATCACCTGCGCTCGAATCGCCGCCATGCGCTCATTGCGCATCAAGCGCTGTTCCACTGAAGGCTCATCGTCTGCTACATCCGGAGTCGAGCCCGTTTCCTCATCCGGAGAATCAAGATAAATTGTCGACGCCGACCGCTCGTGACGGGTATCGCGTGCATGATTGACCGCCAGGTTGGTTGCAATCCGGTAAAGCCACGTAGTGAACTTGGCCTCAGCCCGATAGCTCTCGCGTGAACGGTATACCCGTAAAAAAACTTCCTGCGCCAGTTCCTCGGCGATCGCCTGATTACGCACCATGCGAAACAGAAAATTGATCATCGCACGGTGATACTTGCCCACCAGATAATTGAAACCTGATTCGTCGCCCGCCGCCACCCGCAGCATAATTGCCGCGTCGCTTGATTCATCCTCGGCGTAGTTGATATGCGGATCAGGCATCAAGTCTGGCCGCGAAGCCATGCTTGTTCCCCGTGCCGGATTGTCCAGGACCAGGGTTGCCATGTCTTCTGGAACCCCATCCTCGTCGGAAGGTTGCGCATGATTATCGTTTTCAGCGTCGGGTTGCACGCTTTTTGTTGGCTCTTCAGCTTTGGCCAAACCGTGTTGTTTTTGAGCTGGATTCCGTTGCTTCTCTAACTGGCCAGATTGCTTTTGCAAAGGATTTTGCTGGATTTGGATCGGTTTGGCACCCGTTTCGGAGTCCGAATTCAGCCTCCAACCCGCACGTGTGACCCAACGCGGACCCGCCATCCCCGGCAAGGCGAATCCCGGTAAGCCTAAGCCTTCGCCTCCTGCCCTGCCAACTCCGGCGCTCAACCCAGCCCCCGACGGAGTGTATTGGCCCGTTCCCGAACCACCCGGCTCACTGCAAAAATGCATCGCCGGCAGGCCTCGAAAGGCCCAAGTTTGGACGGACTGGACTGCATTGCGAATTGATCTTGCTAGCCGGCGCATCAAGGTTTTAAGAGCCCATCCCGACCGCCCCTGCCGCTCAGCGGAGGGGTGGCCGTAAAGCCCTGCTGGTGTTACTCTAACCTACAGGATGCTCCTCTGGCGCTCTCTGCGCCCAGCCCTCCTCGGGGCGCTTAACTCAGCGGTAGAGTGCCACCTTCACACGGTGGAAGTCGCAGGTTCGAATCCTGCAGCGCCCACCATAGAACGAACAACCCTAACTTAGAAAAGGCTCCCGTCAGCCCTCTTTGGTACTTTTGTCAGCAGTCTAAGGGAGCCATGGCTCCCCATCTGACGCCTCAATGTTGCCCTTTACTTTTTGCCCTGCAACTCATCTGCCAGAGTATCGGCACCGTAGAGCTTGCGCAGCGCCTCTATCATGCCAGCAGAGTGCACCGCGACTGCCCTATTCTTTGTGCCGTCGTAAACGAAGTCGCCAGCCATCGACTCAATATTCCCGTCAAAGATAAGTCCAACCAATTCTCCCTCGCGGTTGACAACCGGAGAGCCGGAGTTGCCACCGATAATGTCTCCGGTCGAAACAAAATCCAGCGGCGTTGATAAGTCCAATTTGCCAAGTCCTGCCGTCTCTTTAGGAGTGAGGTCGAACGGTGGCTTGTTTCCAAAGCTGTTTGCGCGGTCGTACAGCCCGTAAAAGGTGGTGACGGGTGGCGCGATGGTGCCGTTGTAGGGAAAGCCGTCCACGGTGCCGTAGCTCAGACGCAATGTGAAAGTGGCGTCGGGATAGGCATCTTTTCCGTATACCATGAAGCGGGCCTTGCCCAGCTTTTCGCCGGCCGGTGTCAACACGCTGCCGATGGTATCGCGCATGCGACGGGTGTTTTCGCGAACGATCGGATCAACCCGCCGGGCAGCAACAATCATTGGATCGGCTGATGCGGCTACGGCAGCTTCACCGCCGTCGAGCAGTCCCTTACGCACTGCGACGTCTGCAAGTTTGGTCCCATCTACGAGCGCGTTGACTGCCTTGTCTACGTCTCCGCCTTGCACGATGGCTTGCACAAAGGCGTCTTGTTTGCCTAGCTTCTCTTCGGCAAGATTGAGAGCGCCCGCCATGTAAAGCTTCTCAGTCGCTGGAGTGACCGGGGCCGGCGACAGCATCTGAAATTTCAGTGACTCGATACCGGCGTCGTGAAACTGCGCGAGCCTCTCGCCGTCAGGCTTCTTGATTTCAGCCGCGTACTGCACGAGTTGCAAAGCGATAGTGAATAAGCGGCTGTCGGTGCGATGGAATATCTGGCCTTTGATCTCCGGCTTCACCTTCTCCTCGGCGCTCGCGATCGTATCCCAAGCGATGCCATATTCTTTTTGCCACTCGGGATTGGCCGCGACCTTCTTGCGAAAGTCATCTTCATCTGCCTGCTTCTTCGCAATGATCGCTTTATCGGCGAGTGCTTCTGTGCGGCCTACGTAGACCTTTAATCCATTTTGCAGACCGAAGATAAGTGTTCCGACCTGGCGAGCCTGTTCTGGGCCCTGGGCAGCATAAGCCTGGGCGCTGGCGATGCGGCGCTTCAGGTACTCCGTCACTGAGGGCTCAACGATGTCTCGCTCTACAAGCAACTGCGCCATGGTGTCTTGGCGCGAGGTGGAACCAGGGTGACCGGAAATGAAAATTAGTTCACCCGGCGCTGCCCCCTTCGCGCTCCACTTCAAAAAGTTGTCGGTATGCAGCGGCTTGCCGTTGTCGTAAACCCTGAAAAGCGCCATGTCGATGTCGTAACGCGGATAAGTGAAGTTATCAGGATCGCCGCCAAAGAACGCGGCCTGCTGCTCAGGGGCAAACACCAGGCGGACATCGGTGTAGGCCTTGTATTGGTAGAGCCAATATTCGCCGCCGTTATAAAACGACACAATGTCGGAGCGCAAACCGGTCTTGTCTTTTCCTTCCTTGGTGATCGCGGCAATCTCAGATTCGCGAGCTTTCAACGCTTTGGCTTCGTCGCTGATGCCCTTGGCCGAGCCCTGCACGCGCGCCGTTACATTCTGCATTGCGACCAGCACATTGACTTCAAGGTCGGGAGACTTCATTTCCTGTTCTGCAGCGGAAGCATAGAAACCATCCCGCATGTAGTCATGTTCGGCGGTTGAGTTTTTCTGCAATTGTCCGCGCGCCACGTGATGGTTTGTAAGTAGCAGACCATTGGGGCTGACGAAGGAGCCAGAGCCGCCATCATTAAGCCGCACGCTTGATAGCCTTAAGTGATCAAGCCATGCCTGGGTTGGGGTGAAGTTGTACTTTGCCTTGAGTAGTTTCAGCGGAGGATTATCGAATGTCCACATGCCCTCATCGGCGTGGATCATGGGCGCCGCGGCTAATATAAATGCGACCGGTAGCAAAACGGTATTGCGAAAAATGCGAGAAAGCATAAAGGCCTCTTCAGTGAATCAGGTCGTTGCAAGTTATCGTAAAATTCCTTGCATGTTTGTGGAGCGATGATGCACCGCGCACGATTAGAGTTTGGGCATTACCAATATCTCGACGCCTGACGCTGCATCCTTCTGGTGCAAAACTTGTTCGGTAGCCTTTTGAAATTGGTCCGGCGTCGCGTTGGGAATGTCAGTGAAGGTTTGCGGATTGCGGTCGGTTAATGGGAACCAGGAACTTTGTACCTGGACCATAATGCGATGACCGCGTCGGAAAGTATGGAATATATCTGGCATACTGAAGTTGATGTCGGTCTGTCTGCCCGGAGTGAGGGGTTCGGTTTTCTCCCAGCTATTACGGAACTTGGCGCGGAACGGTTCACCCCGAAGCAATTGCTGATATCCGCCCATGTGCAGCGGAGGTGCGTCGAGCACGCGCTTCCCATTCGTCGCTTCCTGGGGGTCAGGATAGTTCTCTGGATAGACGTCGATCAACTTCACGTCGAAGTCTGAATCGGTGCCGCTGCTGGTAATTTTCAGCTTAGGCGAGATGGGGCCGGCGATGGTGACATCCTCTTCGAGAGGGTCGGTCTGGTAGACCAGCACGTCGGGCCGATAGCTCGCGAACCGCTGGTCGTCGACCATGTAGCGCTGAGGCACGGTATCGGTTGTATACCCCACGAATGGCACAGGGTGGTTGGGGTCGCTGACATATTCATCGCGACTTTCTGCCTCAGTCGGAGCCTCAAAGCTGAGCTTGCCGCCGGCGTGCAGATAAAGCATTTTGGCCGCAGCGGCTTTGGGTGGCCACGCATCGAAGTTGCGCCACACGTTAGTTCCCGTTTCAAACACTACGGCCTTCGGCTGAGCGGCGCCCTTGCCTTTTAAATAGTGTTCAAAGAACGGAAACTGCACGTTGGAGCGGAAATATTCACTCGTCTTGGCATTGAACTGCACATCGCCAAGATGGCTTCCATCGCCGCGTGCCCATCCCCCATGCACCCACGGACCCTCGACCAGCGTTGTCGGTGTTTCAGGATTCAACTTGGACGTGGCATAGAAAGTGCGGTAGGGTCCGCTCAAGTCCTCTGCGTCATACCAACCGCCGACGACAAGCACCGCGCATCGCACATTTTTCATATGACGCGACAGGTCGCGCGCCTTCCAATAATCGTCGTATGTTGAGTGCTTGGCTTGATCGTTGAAGAGCCAATTCGAGCCCCCCAAGTAAAGCTTGTCGAGATTGGTGACGTTACCGGCCTGCAGATAAAACTTGTAGCTATCGGGGGTTCCAAAGTCAAAAGGGATGGTTGGTTTGGGGGTTTGCGGCTCGGTTTGCGGATGAAAGAAGGGACCATAGAAACCGAAGTTGGCGGCAAGCATAAATGCGCCGCCATGGTAGCCGTCGTCGCCCATGAAGAGGTCCGTCATCGGAGCCTGGGGGCTAGCCGCCACCAGTGCAGGGTGCGAATCGATCATGGAAGCAGACGTGTAAAAGCCAGGATAAGAAATCCCGTAGATGCCAACTTTGCCGTTGTTATTAGACACGTGCTTGAGTAGAAA
This sequence comes from Acidobacteriaceae bacterium, assembly GCA_025350325.1. Lineage (GTDB taxonomy): Bacteria > Acidobacteriota > Terriglobia > Terriglobales > Acidobacteriaceae > Telmatobacter. Next base: position 23,544 of record JANXYB010000158.1, on the reverse strand, counting down.
TTCAATGGTGTCGTAAGTATCGGAAGCGTCGTCTACATCCTGCGGCGATTTCTTGTTATCTATATGGGGATGCATTTCGATAAATTCGCCTTCGCTCATCCAGCGACCGCGCACATCCTGGCGCACGAAGATGTAGCCTGATTTCTCGAAATCCTCTGACGGTCCGAGTTGAGTCGGATACTCGTCTTCGCCATAGGGCGCGACGCTGTAAGGCGTCCGGCTCATGAGAAATGGATAGGGCCCACTGGCGGAATCTTTAGGCGCGTACACCGATGTGAATAGACGCTTGCCGTCGCGCATAGGAATACGAAATTCATACTTGGTGTAGTGGGTACGGATGTAGTTCTCAGCGGGTGCTGCTGGCGTGGCGGGCGGTTGTGCCTCGCCTATCAGCGCAAACGTGACAAGGACAAAGATCGATAGAGGGAACCGGTGCAAGTTAAGCATCGTTGTATGAAGTTCTCCTGACAGACCAGCGTACTCCATCGACGCCGTCCGTTGTCTTCCGAAATTGCTGTTTAGCCGCCCAACCGTTGTGAAGATGCACCATGTCAAAATCAGCGCGACGAAGATCGCTGGCCATCGCGCTCTCTACTCGTCGTCCTTCTTTGGTTCTTCTGGCGCTTTTTCTGGCGGTGTCAACGGTTTCACGATGTCGTCGAGAAACGCTGGCTTGCCATCCACGCGCACCAGGGCTGGATAGCGCTCGCCGTCGTGGTAATCGATCTCCACGCTGGAGACAAAAGAATCGGCCTGCACGATCATGCGAATCGGTTCCTTGCTGTCCTTGGCTTTCTTAATCGCCTCACGCACTCCATCGGCTGAAAATATCTTTCCGTCCACCGCGATGACTTTCTGTCCTGGGGCGAGGCGCGCTTTATCGGCGGCGCTCTTCCACCGCACATCCCCTATTGAGCCGTCGTTTGCAAGACGCAGCCCGATGGAATACCAGCAATTGATCGGATGGCCCAGCACGCCCTCCGCCTCATCGATCTTGCGCTCGGATGCGGTCGGCTTGTTTTTGTAAATCAGCTTGTAGCCGCCCGATTCGAGGCCAGCCAAATCAGCACGCTGATTAACTTTGTCGACGCGTTCGTGCAGAAATGTTGCCCAGTCATAGGGTGCTACCTGGTTCAGGTCCTGCACTAGCTCGTCAAATGTATAAGTCAGGATGAGTGGGCCCGTGTTGCCGCCCTTCCCAAGAAAAATCCTCTGAAAATCATCCAGCGATTTCTTGTTCTGAGTCAGTTTGCGAATCAGTGTATCGGCGTCGAGCCACAGTAATTCGCCTTCGAAGTAATAATCCTGCCCTCGCTTCCAATTGATCCACGGGAAATTGCCTCCGCGCAGAATGCTGGCGGCTACAGCAGTATCTGATGTCGGACGCCATTCGCGTCCTGGAGTATTGTCTAGTTCCGCTGCTGTGATCGCTAATACGTCGCGATATTGTGCAGCTGTTTTTAGCCCCGATCGTGCGGCAAGCACGTTGCCCAGATATTGCGTCATCCCTTCATACACCCACAACAATGCCCCCTGTTGCGGAGTAGCGAAGTCACCCTGATAGAGTTCAGCGGGCCGGCGATATTTTCCGTTCCATGAATGAGTAAATTCATGCGACAGCAGGTCGGCGTCAGGCAACTGGTGAGCGTCATCTGAAAAGCCTTTTTCGCCGACACCGTTATCTGAGGATTGGCCGTGCTCCAGCCCTTCTCCGCCGGCAATCTCTGACATGGTGAGCAGGAAATGGTAGCTGCTGTAGTGATGCGAGCCGTATAGCGCATCCGCTTCTCTGACAAGGTTGGCGATCTCGGCCAGCACCGCCGGACGAAGGTTTGAGTCCTCTGGCGCATCAGAGACAACGTCGATGAAGTGCTGCGGCTTGACGGTCGGCGCCAGGGGGAACTCATGGAAATAGAGCCCTGTGATTACCGGTGAATCTTCGAGTTGCTCGACGTTGGTCGCTTCAAAGTGCGTGGTGCTGCCAGCAGCAGGAACTGGATACCCGACTGCCTTGATGGGCGTGAGAGCGGTGCCGATGCCCCACCCGGCAGGCACAATCAGCGAAGGTTGAATCGGTATATCCCGGACGGGCGTGTGCGCTGGATAGAGCATCACGTTCTCCCATTCCATTGCTGCGAGCTTTTGCGACGCGCGCCGAGTCACGATGGTGTCAAGCCTCGCATGCAGCGTCGTAACGCCTTGGGGAATCGTCAAATGAAATTGATACAAATCAACGTCGTCGCGACGCCAGGCAATCGTCTGGCCGCCGGCAGTGAATACCACGCCCGTGATTGCCTCCGCCTGTCCAGCAGGCATATGGGTACCGGGAATCCACTGTGCCGAGGTCAAGATCAGGGGGCCTGCAGTGACCGGGAATTCCATCTCCGTGTGCGATAGTTTGCGCGCCACATCTGACAGGTCCACAGTGATCTTTATGGCAGGCTTTTGCGCCATACCAGGGCTGGGCGCGAAGCAAACAAGAAGCGTGGCAGTAAAAGCAAAGCAAAAGCGTCGTAGTGAAGGCATTCGAAGCAGGTTCTCCTGAAAGATTCAAGATATCCTACGTAACCCTTTACGCAATTTCCTTTTGCGACCATAGCCAGCGTGCGTGTCGTTTGCCCGATTCCTGATTGTGCCTTTAGGTCTCGCGTGTTAAAAGCAAGACAACAGGTTCGGGCGGAACGTGCTATCTCCTGACGGAACGTCGCGGCTGCGTGATTCAAAGCAGCGTGACTTTCCTTAACCAGACGCTGAATTTGTAGCCAGAGGACTTGTCTTCCCTTATGAGCGTAGATTCTACTGCGGAATTGGACGCGCTTTATGGAGACTATCCGCTCGATCGTGCCTTTGACGAGATGCGCGAGCCGAACGGCGACGTGCGTCCGCACTATCAGGCCCTGGCTGAAACTTTGGCGCATTTGCCCCCGGATGAGCTGCAGCGATGTAAGCAGTCGGCGGACCTTTCGTTTTTAACGCAGGGCATCACGTTCACGGTTTACGGGCGCCAGGAAGGCACTGAGCAGATCTTTCCTTACGATTTGCTGCCCCGGCTTGTGACCGCTGCCGAATGGGATCTCATCGAACGAGGACTTACGCAGCGCATCACCGCGCTCAATCTTTTTTTGCGCGACGTCTATTCCGAAGCCAAGATCCTGAACGACCGCGTCGTGCCCCGAGAGCTCGTTTACAGTTGCAAGCACTATCGTCGCCAGATGCGTGGTCTGCAAGTCCCGCGCAACGTGTACATCTCGGTTGTCGGATCGGATCTGCTGCGCCTCAACACTGGCGAGTTTGTCGTTCTTGAAGACAATTTGCGCGTGCCCTCCGGGGTGAGTTACATGCTCACCAATCGCCGCGTGATGAAGCGGACCTTCCCGCAGCTTTTTCATAGCTATGGCGTGCGGCCTATAGAACACTATCCGCAACTGCTGCTGGCCACACTTCGCTCGTTATCTCCAGAGGGCAGACCCGAACCCAACATCGTGCTACTGACTCCCGGTGTGTTCAACTCCGCTTATTTTGAACACACCTACCTCGCACGCCAGATGGGCATCGATCTGGTTGAGGGGCGCGACCTCGTCACGCACGACAACGTCGTCTACATGCGAACGACGGATGGGCTCAAGCGGGTTGACGTGATTTACCGTCGCGTCGACGACGATTTTAGCGATCCCCTGATATTCCGCGCCGACTCGATACTCGGTTGCACTGGACTCTTCAATGCATATCGTGCGGGCAACGTCACCGTCACCAATGCCTTTGGAACTGGCCTTGCCGACGACAAGGCGCTCTATGCATACGTCCCCGACATTGTTCACTATTACCTTGACGAAGACCCGATTCTGAACAACGTAAAGACGTTTCTGATGACTGAAGACAAGGCAAGAAAGCACGTGCTCGCCAACCTCGACAAATTGGTGGTAAAGGCTGTCGGCGAGAGCGGCGGTTACGGAATGCTGATCGGCCCGCACTCGACCGCTCGCCAGCGCGAAGAATTCGCGGGCCGCATCGAAGCCAATCCGCGCAACTATATCGCGCAGCCAACGCTCGATTTCTCTCGCGCTCCTTGTCTGATCGGCAATCATCTTGAGCCGCGCCATGTTGACCTGCGACCTTACGTTCTGTTCGGCGACAAGGTGAACATCGTGCCCGGCGGTCTGACCCGCGTTGCACTTGAAAGAGGATCGCTGGTCGTGAATTCTTCCCAAGGCGGCGGAAGCAAAGACACGTGGGTTCTGGAATAGGTAGCAGGCAAAAGGGTCCAGGAGAGTAACTGAAATGCTTTCGCGCGTCGCCGACAGTCTCTACTGGATGAGCCGCTACCTTGAGCGCGCTGAGAACATCATGCGCCAACTCGATGTGACCATGAGCCTGATGCTCGATACCGGCGGCGCCAGCGCGGAAACCCACTGGCAGTTGCTGGTGGCGTCCCTCGGCTACCCGGCTGAACTGGAATGGGGCGGGGACTTGGAGAGCCTCGCCAAGACACTCATTTTCGATCCCGAATACCCCGCCTCGGTTACGGCCTGTATCAATGAAGCGAGAGAAAATGCGCGTCAGGTCCGCGAAGAAATCTCGACCGAGCAATGGTCCCGGCTCAATCGTCTCTATCACCAGATGCACTCCCCCCATGCGCAAACTGAATTCAAATCCAATATCAATGATGTTCTTGCATCTGTGGTCGATGGCATTCATTTGTTCAAAGGTGTGAGCGATACAACGATGATTCACGGGCAGGGGTGGCACTTCATTCGACTCGGTAGATATCTCGAACGCTCCTACGCCATCGCCACATTGCTTGAGGTTTATCAGCCGCGCCTTTTTCAACCGCCAGAGCGTGAACATTCCGGCTACCAGTATCTCGAGCAGGTGGGCCTGCTACGCTGCTGCACAGCGTTCGAAGCGTATTGCCAGGTCTACACCGCAGATTTGACTCCCGATCGCATCCTCGAATTTCTATTGCTCAATCGAGATTTTCCGCATGCGATCCGCTATTCAGTTGATGGCGTACGTCAGGCTATACGATCTATTCAATACACCGGCGGTCGTCGACCGCCGGATGAATTGACCGCCGGCATCGGCAGGCTCCACGCCATGCTTGGCTTCACCACGATCGGCGAAATTCTTGCCGGCGATTCGGCTGCTTTTTTGCATACTATTCGCGAACAATGCATGCACATCCACGAATTGGTCTACCGCTATTACATTCAATATTCCATCCAGTCGGCGCTGGCCACGTAGCCGGTAGAGAGAAAAACGCCTATGAATTTCTATTCCATTCGGCATTTGACGCGGTTTCGCTATTCGCGATCGATCAGTGAGAGCATCATGGAAACGCGCATGCATCCGCGCTCGGACGCCAATCAGCATTGCCTCACATTTTCGCTATCGGTCAGCCCTCGCTGTCGCGTATTCACCTACCGCGATCATCAAGGCAACAACGTGCAGCACTTCGATATTCCCGGGGAACACAATCAGTTGGTCATCGTTGCCGAATCGGTCGTCGAGCAGCAAGAGGTGCCCGATGTGCCGTCCTTTCTGTCTCCCGACGCGTGGGGAGCCTTGGACGCAATGATCGAGGCAGGTGACTACGGAGAGATGCTGCTGCCCAGCACCTTCGCCGCGAACACTCCTGCGGTGACCATGCTCGCTTCTCAGATGGGTGTAACCCGGCGCGACGATCCGCTCATGCTGATCCAGGAACTCAACCAACGGCTCTACAACTATTTTGAATATGTTCCGCAGCACACGCGCGTTGACTCACCGATTGACGAGGCGATCGTCAGCGGCAAAGGCGTTTGTCAGGACTTCGCCCACACCATGATTGCCCTGCTGCGTCACGTGGGTATCCCATCGCGCTATGTTTCTGGATATCTGTACCGCAGTCGTGAAGATCATGACCGGTCGACCCCAGACGCGACGCACGCTTGGGTCGACGTGTTACTTCCTCATCTTGGCTGGGTCGGATTTGATCCTACGAATAACCTTATTGCGCATCGCCGCCATATCCGCACCGCGGTTGGCAGGGACTATGCCGATGTCCCTCCGACGCACGGTATCTTCCGCGGCAAAACCAGCAGCGAGTTATATGTGGCCGTTCATGTCGAAGCCAGCGAGCATCCGCCTGCACTCGATAGAAAACTACCCATTCCCGAGGATTGGTCGGTGCTCGTTGAGAAGGCACAGCAGTCCCCAGAGCGCGCTTTACCGATGTTCGACCTCCAACAGATGCAGCAACAGCAGTAATTCATCGAATCTCAGCCAAATATATCGGTGATTTTGCTTTAAATCGCTTTTCTTATTGAATCTTCACGTCGCGTGGGCCAATATTGAAACCATTCATTGACCGCTACCAGTGACGGCCTCAATGTAAACGCTCGACATAGTACTTCCCTAAAGTCCTCCCCGTACGTTCTCAGTTTATGAGGCGGACTCTACAGCAACATTTTGCCCCGATGCGCGACCGGTAAATAGCCGTATCGCACACAAAAGAAGCCGTAAGGCACGATTGGCAAAGTAATACCTTTGTTGGAGGAACAGCCGTGAAACGATCCCTACTGGGATGGATACTGCTCTGTATCCTTTCCACAGTCACCCCCTCTTTTGGCCAAACCGCCACAACTTCACTCCGCGGAACAGTTAAAGATCCCAGCGGCGCGCTCGTTCCAGGAGCCAAAGTTACGATCACAGATAAAGCCAATGGAAAAATTGCAACCGCTACGTCAAACAGTGCGGGGCTGTACACATTCACACAAATCTCCCCATCCAACTACACCATCACAGTTTCATCTGCGGGCTTCGGCGAGCAGTCGAAAACCGCCGAATTGCTGGTCGCTCAACCAGCTACCGTCGACTTTGCGCTTACCGTGCAATCAAATTCGGTAACCATCGACGTCTCCGCAGCGGCGCAGACATTGAACACCAGCGATGCGTCGCTTGGCAATTCGGCCGACACTGCCGAGATTCAGGCTCTCCCCAGCGAAACCCGCAACGTGCCTGACCTGCTTTCGCTGCAGCCGGGCGTGCTTTATCTGCCCCCAACCATCACCGACAGCCGCAGCGGCGCGGTGAACGGAGGCCGTTCTGATCAGGGAAATGTCACCATCGATGGCGTGGACGACAACGATCAGGTGGGCGGGTTGGCTTTCTCGGGCGTGCTGCGTGAAACCCAGGACTCGATTGAAGAATTCCGCGTTGTTACCGGCAATTCGAACGCCGACGCGGGCCGCTCCTCGGGCGCACAGGTCAGCATGGTCACCAAATCCGGAACCAACAAGTTTCACGGTTCGGCCTATGAATACCACCGCCCCACATTTACCGTAGCCAACGATTGGTTCAACAAGCAGGCACAGAAGAACGGTGGCAAAGAAAATGTCCCCGGCAAGCTGGTCCGCAACATTTTTGGCGGAGCGCTGGGCGGCCCTCTCGTAAAGGACAAGGTCTTCTTTTTTGGCAACTTTGAAGCAAACTGGCAGGCAGAAAACAGGCAGGTCAATCGGACCGTTCCGACTGCAACCTACCAGCAGGGACAAATCATTTACCAGGCCGACCAACTAGATGGTACGGTGGTTAACCAAACGCTCACTGCAAGTCAAATCGCAACTTTGGATGCTGGCTGCCAGATATGCAACACCAGTTCCTATCCATTTGGCCCTGGGCCCAATCCAAACGCGCTTGCCTACCTCAACAGCATGCCTGCGGCCAACGGATCGACCCTTGGGGACGCGCTCAACACCGGTTCGTACTCGTTTTCGTCTCCGCATCCGATCCGTGAGAATACATCCATCGTCCGTTTCGACTATGTTCCCACTGGCAAACATCGACTTTTTCTTCGCGGCAGTATGCAGGACGATCGGACGAATGCTATCGAACAATTTCCGGGGCAGGGTCCGTCCTCTGTCTATGCAAGCAACAACAAGGGAATCGTGGTCGGAGATACGTGGACGATCTCTTCAAACATGGTCAATGATCTTCGCTTGGGGTATATACGGCAGAGCTACAGTAATCGGGGCGTAGGCAAAGGGGACTACGTTGACTTCCGTTTTCTTTCCAACGCAACCGCCGAGACTCGTACCGACTTGGTCAGCGTGCCAGTCGATAATATTATCGACAACTTGAGCTGGAGCAAAGGCAACCACACGATCCAGCTTGGTGGCAACTGGCGTCGGGTGCAGCAGAATCACTCTTCGGATGCGAACTCATTTAACAACGCAACCACCAATCCATATTGGCTTGGCGGTAATCCGCCCGATCCCACGACGATCGGAGCGTTGCCTGTAGACGGCGGCTTCGGCAACTCCTATGAGATCGCGTTTGCCAATTTGGTCGGTACGGTGCCGCAACTTACCAATGTCTATAACTACCAGTTGACCAGCGCATCGGCCGGCAACCTGCTCGCAGATGGCACCTTTCTTAACCGGCATTTCAGAGATAACGAATTCGAGTGGTACGTGCAGGATGCGTGGCGGGTGAAACCAAATCTGACAATAACCTTCGGCGTCCGTCACACGATTCTGCAAACTCCGTGGGAGACCAAGGGTCAGGAAGTAGCGCCCACCATCGACACGCATACCTGGTTCTTGCAGAGAGAAGCTGCAGCCCAGGCAGGCCAGGTCTACGAGGCGGATCTGTCCTTCCAACCCGCGGGAAAGTTTTACAACAAGCCGGGCTTCTGGCCGAAGTCCAAAAACAACTTCGCACCTCGTTTGGCGATCGCCTATTCGCCCGACACCAAGACGTCGATCCGCGCTGGCGCAGGTATCTACTACGACCACTACGGTCAGGCCCTCGTTAGCACTTTTGATCAGAATGGATCCTATGGACTCAATGGACAGGTAAGCAATTTCGCGGGCAACTATGGCATTGAAGGATCGGCACGGCATCCCGCATCCCCGCGCTTCACCGGACGTTCGACGTTGCCCCCGATCGACAATGGTGCAGCCGCAACAACGCTCACATTCCCCTATGCTGCACCGCAAGGGAACTTCGCGATCACATGGGGACTTGATAGCAAGATCAAGACTCCCTACTCTGAAACTTTTGATCTCTCGGTACAGCGTCAGTTGCCAGCCGGGTTCACGGTTGAGGCCGCGTACGTCGGACGAATGGGCCGCCACCTGCTTCAACAGCTCGATCTTGCCGAACCGGTAAACTTCGTCGATCCGGGCGGTGGCGGTGACTACTACACTGCAGGCACCCAATTATCGAAACTAGTCGATCAGAACGGCGGAAACTACGGCGTTCTCACTGACAGCAGTGGAAACGCGTCCGCATCTGTGGTGAATGTACCTGCCATTCCATACTTTGAAAATCTGTTTCCATTCATGGCCGGGGTCGACTATTCGGGAGAAAGCGCGACCCAGGCTATCTACAACAACGAGTGGGCTCCTTATCGTTCGCAGTTTGGCGCCACTAGTGCTCTTGCCGACATCGATTTTTACTGTGCTTATGGCTGCCCGGCAGGCTATCAATCGAAGTTCTGGCAAGACCAATTCTCTTCGCTCTATGCCCTGTCGAGCATCGGCATGAGCTACTACAACGCAGCGCAAATCACGCTGCGCCACCCCTCGAGTCATGGTCTTCAGATGGACTTCAGCTACACATTGTCGAAGTCCATCGACATGGGTTCAGACAGCGAGCGAAGCAGCGAATTTGGTTCGAATGCAGCCAACACCGGTGCCTTCAGCGAAATCCTCAATACTTGGAAGCCTCAACTCAACCGCGGGGTCTCCGACTTCGATACACGCCACCTGATTACCGCCGACTATGTTTATCAACTGCCTGTCGGACGGAGAAAAATGCTTTTGGGCAGTGGCAGCGGCCTGCTAGACGAGCTCGTCGGAGGATGGCAGTTGTCGGGTATAAGCCGCTGGTCGAGCGGATTGCCGTTTTCTTTCAACGAGCCGGGCTGGACGACCAACTGGCAACAAGAAAGCTTCGGCGTCGTTACGGGCAAAGTAAAAATGCGACGCCACTATGATCAGCATGGGAATCCGCAGTTCTTCGACGATCCCGCTGCCATTAATGCCGGCATTGCCACCGGTGGGCCAATTCGCCTGCCTTATCCAGGCGAAGCCGGACAGCGCAATAACTTCCGTGGCGATGGCTACTTCGATTTGGACTCGGGACTGGCAAAGAGTTGGAAAATTCACGAGCTCAGCACTCTGAAGTTTGCGTGGGAAGTCTACAACGTCACTAACACGGTACGTTTCGATCCTGCGTCGATTGGATCGGGACTGACCAGCGGTAACCTCGGCATTGCCGGCACTCTGCTAACAGTACCGCGCCGCATGCAGTTCAGCCTGCGCTACGACTTCTAAGTTGTCGTCGCACAAAATTGCGCCGGAAGAGCTCGTCTCTTCCGGCGCCTTTTCTAGGGTTCGCTTCCATCGAGCAATATCAATCAGGGGTGCGCGCCTGGGCCGCGATTCTCCGCAGCTCGGGTAATACACGTCCCAACGCAACAGGCTCGGCATCGCGCCTGCCCAGAGCGAAGTAGACATCGCGATATAGCGCATAGAGCTTTTCGTAAGTCGCCGCGGCCCGCGGGTCGGGGGCGATGGTGCGCAAAGGCAGACACACCGCAGCTTGCGCCTCCTCGATCGACTTGTAGATGCCGGCCGCAAGCAGCGCCATGATTCCTGAGCCCAGGCTCGTAGGAAGCCCCTCAGGCACCAGCACCGGCTTATTAAGCACGTTGGCGTAAACCTGGTTGAGCACTTCATTTTTTTGCGGAATACCGCCCGCATTGATCACGCGGGCCACCGGCACCCCGTGCTCCGCCATCCTTTCGAGAATGATGCGGGTATGAAAAGCTGTGCCTTCGATCGCTGCGAACAGCTCGTCCTGTGCGGTGTGCAGGAGGTTCCAACCCAACGTCACGCCACCCAGTTCAGGATTCACCAGCACAGTGCGATCACCGTTATCCCAACTCATGCGCAGCAGACCTGTCTGCCCGGCCTGGTAAGACTCCAGCCCCTTCGACAGCGCGAAGACGCGGGTCTGCGCCCGACTTGCGATAGCTTCGAAAATATCTCCCGTAGCTGAGAGGCCCGCCTCTATGCCTGTATACGCCGGATGCACACTGCCCGGAACCACCCCGCACACGCCTGGAACGAGTTCTGTAGCGCGCGCCATGGCGATGATGCACGTGGACGTGCCCACTACGTTGACTACGTCGCCCTCGCGGATATTCGAGCCGAGCGCATCCCAATGTGCATCGAACGCGCCGACCGGAATCGGAATTCCAGCGCGCATGCCCAGCTTTTCTGCCCATTCCCTTGAGAGGTGCCCAGCAAGATGATCGCTGGTCAAATAGTCGCCGCCCATTTTTGCACGCACGCCGGCCAGCAGCGGGTCCACGGCCACCAGAAATTCTTCCGATGGAAGACCGCCCCACTTGGGGTTCCACATCCATTTGTGGCCCATTGCACAAACGCTGCGTTTGAGATCGCCCACTTTGGTGATGCCGCAGAGCGTGGCTGCCACCATGTCGCAGTGCTCCAGTGCCGTCACAAACGACTCGCGCTTCCCAGCGTTGTGCCTCAGCCAATGAAGCAGCTTGGCAAAGCCCCACTCGTGCGAATAGACACCGCCACACCACTCAATCGCTTCCAGGCCCAGGGCGTGGGCTTTGGATGTGATCTCCTCTGCCTCGGCATGCGCGCGATGATCGCACCATAGGTAGTAGTCGTCGAGCGGCAACAGCCCCTCACCCACGGGCACTACGCTGGAGCCAGTGGTGTCGAGCGCGATGGCTTCGACCGCGAGTCCATCGACACCCGTGGTGCGCAGTGCATCCCGCACGGCGGCGCCGAGTGCATTCATCTGGTCGACATGCGATTGCGTAGCAAAGTCCGGCTCTTCTCGGCGCCGATGCAACGGATAAGAAGCCGATGCAGTACTCAGCGGACCGCGTTTACTGTCAACTAATGTCACGCGCACGCTGAGTGTGCCGAAATCGACGCCGGCAACAATCGCCATCAGGAAGACCCCTCTTTTTCGGTCTTCAGAGTACACCATTGTGCTGATGCGAAGCGGGCGCTAAGCAATTCATTGAACCGGCCGCGGAACGATTTACTCACCTGCACAAACGCGCAGTGAAGGGGAAATCACTCCTTCGCTCCGGATAATATTCCGTGCGAACCATCCATAGAGCCTGCCTTGGCGGCTGACGGCTTGGTCGGCGACTGATGTGTGATGCCCGCAGGTACAGCAGAATTTGGCTCACTCCCCGCAGCTTTTGCTGCCGCCAGCTTTTGCGGTCCAGCATCGGCATCCTTTTCTGCCTTCCCGGCACTCGTCCCCTTCAGATTCGGTAGAGGTACATCCTGGTTTTTGACCAGAATTGAAATACGCCGATTCGAAGGATCGGAAGGACTATTTTTTACGCGCAATAACTGGTCGGCGTAGCCGCGCACTTGGGTCACTTGATCGCTTCGCACCCCGCCCTGCTGCAACAGGCGACGCGCGGAGTTGGCGCGGTCCGCTGACAGTTCCCAGTTGCTGTAACTAGCGACATTGGAATAAGGCGTCGCATCCGTGTGGCCCTCAATCAGCAATGAATTGGGAAGCATCTTCAGTTGGCCTGAGAGCAGCGACAATAGCACCTGTCCGCTTCCGCTCAGCTTGGCGCTGCCGCTTTCGTAAAACGTACCGTTCTTGTCCTCTAGCAACTCGATGCGCAAGCCTTCCGGCGTGACGGTGATCTCGATTTGTTTCGCAAGTTTTTCCAACTCCTTGCGGGCCTTGATTTCCTTTTCAAGTTTTTCTTTCAGCTTCTGCATGCTGTCGCTGGCAGCGGCTGTTACCGTTTCACCTGTCCCCGTCATCGTGGTGCCGAGCATGCTTCCGGTGCCCTTGGGGTCATTGAAGTAGCCGGCCACTGCCTTCTTGACCTTGTCGCTTGAACCCATTAGCCAGAGAACGATAAAGAGCGACATCATCGCGGTCACGAAGTCCGCATAGGCGACCTTCCATGCTCCGCCGTGATGGCCGCCGTGACCACCCTTCTTCCGGATGATAATGATGGGCTGAACTTTGGCCGCCATCGCTTGCACTCTTCCTATGCCGCCGCGGCAATCTCCACTGCGGCTGCCTGTTTCTTGCAGTACTTTTCCATCTCGTCGAAAGTCGGCCGCACATGCGCAGGAATCGCACGCCGGCCGATCTCAATGGCAATCATCGGAGCAGAGCCTTTGAGAAACGATAGCAGCAGTACGCGCAGCACATGCAGATAGCTGTCGTGGTCGTCAGCAGTCTTGCTCATGTTCGAACTCAGCGGGCCGGCAACGCCGTAGCACAGCAATATTCCCAGGAATGTTCCGACCAGAGCCGAGGCAACTTTCTCGCCGATTTCCTCGGGCGGGCCGCCCAGCGAGCCCATGGTGATAACCACGCCGAGCACAGCCGCCACAATACCCAGGCCCGGCAACGCATCGGCGACTGTAGTCAGCGCGTCTACCGGCTCCGTCGCTCCGTGATGATGCACCTCCATGTCGAGTTCCATCATCTGGTCCATATCGAACGGATCGACACCGCCGGTGATGGCCATGCGCAGTGTGTCGCAGACAAAATAAAGGGAATGATGATCGTTGAGAAACGCCGGATAGTTCTTGAAAATGGAACTCTCCGTTGGCTTCTCCACGTCCATCTCCACACTGAGCAATCCTTCTTTACGCACCTTGTTTAAAAACTGATACATCATTTTCAGCGTGTCGAGATAGCGTACCTTATCTAACGAAGACCCTTTCAGCACCGCCGTCAGACCGTTAGCGATGCCCTTCAAGATATGCACGGGGTTGGCCACCAGCAGCGTGCCGATCGCCGCGCCGCCGAGCATCAATAGCTCTGCCGGTTGCATCAGTACGGCGATGTGACCCTTCTCCATCAGGAACCCGCCAATAACCGCTCCGAAGACGACGACAATCCCTATGACGGCGAACATGGGTGTCTCCTCGGTGCGGCGGTGATGTGGTTCCCCCCCTCGTGAATGCTGGCAAGCATTGCAGTCTTTGCCCTGCAAAGCAGTTCCGCAAGGGACTCATCTTTTTCTCCCTGGGCCGCACCGATGCTCACCGTGAGCGAAACTCGATCGCCCCACCAGCGAAATTCCGCTGTCCTCGCGAGTCCGGCCAATACCTGGCCGTGGCAGGCCAGCATTGCCGGCGTATGCTCGTGCGATAGCACCAGGAATTCATCATCGCCCCAACGTCCTATTTCCTCGGTCGGTCTCAATCCATTGGCTAATGTGTGCTCAATTTTTTCGAGCATCGCTTCACAAGCTCTCGCTCCGTGCGTGCCCCGCAGTGCATGCGCCTGATCGACCGTGACCCACAGCACGCCCAGAGGCGTAGTCCCGCGCAGCGAATCTTCGAATTCAGTTTCAAGGCGCTCTTCAAGTTGAGTCTGGCTTTGCATCACACGTGGATTTTCGCCGACCTCGCCATGCGGCAACGCATCCAGCCCCTCTGCAGGGTGAAAGATCACTCCCTCGCCGAGACGCGAACCCAGCACGTCGCGCAGCATTAGCAGGCTCGTTAATATCGGGAGTTCGTGGCCGAGGCTGTGCCGCACGCGGACCGCCGCCCCGCGCCCAGGACTGTGCGCCGCCTCGGTCTGCGAGACCCAGGCGCTTGCCCCGCCGACGATCACCAGGTTCAAAACGTCGCGAACCGAACGGCCCAGCACATGCAGGCCACGATGACCGGTGATGGCCTCGGCCGCACGATTCCAAACGACCACATTGCCCGCCGAGTCAGCTAAAGCTACGCCTTCGGAAAGGCTATCGAACGCGGCTTCGAGAAGTTGGGTGCGGTCGTCCATCGTGGCCCCCTCAATGCGTACATCGGCAGAGTAAGGAGCAACTTCAACCTTAACGAGAAGCTTGCTTCGCTCAGAAGCGCACCAACAAGCATCCCTCACGAGCTACATTTGCTATGTTCCGAAGGAAAATTTCTTCGATGCTATGGAACAGAGTTTTGCACTGCGGAATGACTTAAAAAAAATAGAATTACTGCGCACAAGCCGGGGCATCTTTACTGCCCTCCATGCAGCCCAACGGCAGACGCACGGTAAAGCGCGTTCGTCCAGTCTCCGACTCCACTTCGATTTTTCCGCCATATTTCTGCGTCACAATACGATGAACGATCTCCAGCCCCAGCCCCGTCCCTGAGCCCTGCGGCTTGGTGGTGTAGAACGCTTCGAAGATATGCGGCAGCACGTCTTCTGGAATGCCGGTGCCATGATCTGCAATGCTAACCGCGAGCCAGCCCGGTTCCGCTGCTAGCGTCGTATCGCCTTCAGCTCTTGCTTCCGTCCACGTTTCAATCTCGATCTTGCCTTGCGCCGGGGATGCGTCGACCGCGTTGTCAATCAGGTTGGTCCACACTTGGCCCAGTGCCGAGCCGCGGGTTTTAATCGTCGAAGACTCCGCCGCGAATCGTTTGTCGACCGTAATCTGCTTGATGCGGATCTTGTGCCCCAGAATTGTCAACGTGCTTTGCAAGCTGTCATGCACATCCAATTCTTTGAGCGGCGATTTTTCATCGTAAGAAAACTTTTTCACCGCCATCGCTAGCTCTGAAATGCGCGAGATACTCTCCTCGATCGCACACACCAGCGACACGCTCGACACCAGCGCCTCAAGCCAGTTAAGCGCATCGGAGAAGCCGCTTGCTTCAAAGTGTTGACGGGCGCATTTGAGCTCTTCTGTTTGAAAGCCGATCGACACCAGCGACGGCGCAATTGTGAAGGCGTTTTCAACGCCTTCTTCTACCAGCCACTCGGCCAAAGCCTCTTCAGCATCGGATTGCTCCAAGCTGCTCAACGCCGGTGCGTGACAGCTTTTCACCGCCTGCTGCAGCAACCCGTGCATGCATTCGAGTTGTGCCGGTGTCTTTGGTTTGGAGGATGAACGCAGGCTTAGATCCTGTAGCCGCAGCAGGTTTTCGCGCAGTTGTGAAGCGGCGCGTTTAGCCGCGGAGCCGGGATTGTGCAGCTCGTGCATCAAACCCGCCGCAAGCGTGCCAAGAGATACGAGTTTTTCGCGGTGCAATGCTTCCGCCTGGTGCGCGGAAAGCCGCTGAGCCATGTCTTCGAGCACTACTTTGCGGGCCAGAGGACAGCATGCCATTAGTCCCCAGAATTGATCGGCCGAAAACCGCACCAGCACGGAATCCTGCACGGCACGGATCAAAAATCCCGATTTGCCTTTGCCGGTTAAGAACGGTGTTTCGCCAAACGCATCGCCGGTTCGCGCTAGCCCCACTTCTGTTTGGGTCCCGTCAGGTTCCATGCGCATCGCGCGCGTTTCGCCTTCGAGCACGATCCAATAAAACATTGCCGGCTGCCCCGGTTCGGCGAGGATCGTACCCGCCTTTGCCGTCACACGCTCCACAGACTCCACACCCGCAAGCGCGTCTATGGGAGTTCCGGCGAAGGGGCGCGATTTGCCGAGAGCTTCTGCTACGTCCCGCAAGGGTACTGCGTCGATGATTAGTTCTTGTTCGCCAGTAATCATCTTTCCGCTTCGTTTCTTGCTCAAAATCCCGCCAGGTACTGATGCGCAAACTGCACTGCGATCGAGCCCTCGCCTACCGCCGAGGCGACACGCTTTACCGAACCGTGACGCACGTCGCCAGCCACAAAAACGCCCGGCACGCTGGTCTCCAATAGGAATGGCTCGCGAGTTTCATGCCACCCCTCCACCAGTTTTCCATCTTGGCGAAGATCGGGTCCTGCCAGTACAAACCCTTTTTCGTCCCGCAAGACACTCGGCGGCAGCCACTCAATTCCCGGCTCCGCGCCTATGAACACAAACAGTGAAGTGGCCTGTACGCGAGATTCCCCTTTAGGACCCCGCAGGCACAACGTCTCTAACCGCTCTTCGCCCAAAGCCCCTACGACCTGTGTCTGCGTCTCCAACACAATATTGGATGTTCTCTCGATCTCATCGATTAAGTATTTCGACATAGTGCTCGACAAGCCGGGTCCGCGCACCAGCATGGTCACCTTGCGGGCCACCTTCGCAAAGTGCAGCGCAGCCTGGCCGGCCGAGTTGGCGCCCCCCACGACGAAGACTTCTTCATCCCTGCAGGCCGCTGCCTCGACCAGCGCCGCTCCGTAGTAAATGCCGCGTCCCGTCAGCAAGTCCGCGCCCGGAACTTCCAACTTGCGATACTGCACCCCGAGCGCCAGCAAAACCACGTGCGACGATACTTCGCTGCCGTCTGCCAACTGCACAAAACGGTATTGACCATCGATGCGCAGTCCACTGGCGCGCTGGGTCAGGAATTCCGCGCCAAACCGAGTGGCCTGCATATGCGCACGCCGCCCCAGATCCATGCCGGTGATGCCGGTAGGGAATCCAAGGTAGTTTTCAATGCGCGAAGTCGACCCCGCCTGGCCTCCTGGCGCCTCAGGTTCAATGACCAGCGTCTTCAGGCCTTCGCTGGCGCCATAGACTGCAGCGGCCAGTCCAGCGGGCCCTCCGCCGATCACCACCATGTCGTAAAACTCCTGCGCTGCCTGGGTGCTCAAGCCTACGCGCGCCGCCAGCGTATCCGGATTTGCATCGATCAGTGCGCTGCCATCCGCAAACAGGACAACCGGCAACTGTTCAGGAGATAACTGCCTTTCTTCGAGTAGTTTGCGCGCATCGTCGCTGCCGGCGGCATCGAGCCAGCGGTAAGAAACGTGATTGCGCGAGAGGAAGTTGCGCAAGGTATGGTCCTTGAGCGCCCAGCGATTGCCAATTACTTGCAATCCTTCAAACGGAGCCCGATAGCCCGCTTTCCAGTCATCCAGCAAATCGCTTAATACCGGATAGAGTTTCTCTTCAGGCGGATCCCAGGGCTTATTGAGGTAGTAGTGAATGCGAGCAGTATTGATCGCTCGGATTGCCGCCTCAGTGTCTGCGTAGGCGGTGAGCAGCACCCGGCGCGCATCGGGATAGATGTCCCTGGCACGCTCTAGAAATTCAACCCCGGTCATTCCCGGCATCCGCTGGTCGCTGACGATCAGGGCCACCGGCTCTTTACGGTCTTTAACCTGAGCCAATGTGTCGAGAGCGGCCTGCCCGCTTGCCGCGCGCATTACCCGGTATTCATTACCATATTGTCTGCGCAGATCCTGCACCACGGCTTCAAGTACGCTTACGTCGTCGTCAACTGCCAGTAGAATCGGCCTCGCCATTGTCCTAGTCTAGGGCTTTCTGTCCCAATTCGGTAAACACGAACATTTGATTTCTCTTGACGTTTTTCGTGACGTCAAGGCATTTGGGCTGTAATCTAGTGTGCAGGGGGTTACCTAGGTCAGAGTACTTCCGAATCAGTATGCGGTGACCTAAGGAACATTTAATCCTTGTTTGTCGGTTTAATGGAGGTCTCGGATACTTCTTGTCATGTCTCCGATGCAAGTTTGGTGGACGGACGAACAGCGAGCAGGAACTGCGGTAACTGGTCTCAAATTGACTGACACCACCGGTTTTCACATCAGGGTCTAGTTGCATACGAGGCATACGAAAATGAACAAAGTCATTCTTGCTGATTCACAGGCGATATTTCGAGCCGGCACCGCCAAGGTGCTGGCAATGGACGAGGACCTGCGCATCATTGCGCAGTGTACCGACCTGGATCGAATGCTACACGCGATCACCACCTTCCCTGGCTCCATCGTGGTGTTTGCAGCTTCGTTGCGCCCCGACATGACTCGTCTGCGTTCAGTGCTCGACACAGCTGGTAGCCGCGGAATCGTCATTGCAGAAAATAACGAAGCAGCCAGCACCTATCTCCAACAGGGTTTTCGCGGCGTTGTATTCCGCAACGTCACAGGCCAGGCCTTGGTTGAGTGCGTGCGTCGCGTTGCTGCAGGGGACACATGGGCTCCGCCGCAAATGCTTATTCCCGACTCACCTGAAGAAGATTTAGTAGGCACGCGCGTGCGCGACCGGCTAACGCCCAAGGAAATGCGCATCGTAGCGCTCATTGTGCAGGGTTGCAAAAATCGCGAGATCGCGCTGCGTTTGAAAACTACCGAGCAGGTCATCAAAAACTATTTGCGCTCGATCTACGACAAAACCGGTGTCAGCGACCGGCTCGAACTCGCATTGTTCACTATTCATCACCGGGTGCTGGCGCAGGCTGCTGCTGAGGTGGGCAACAAACTTGACGCCGAGGCTGAAGTGCAGGCGCAGGCGCTTCAAACCAACGCGCCACCGCTCCTGGCCTAGGACGCATCACGAAATGGTCGAATCGATTTCGCCCACCTGCTCGCTAGCCTCCAGACTCCTGTAGGCTTATGCGCCTTCGTCTAGTGGGGAGACATTCGCGATCTTGGAGCGTGAGCAGCTTTTCTCGTGCAAGAACGCTGCTTCAGGGTATGCGACGCGCCATCCTTGGTGCCTCGTAACAGAGCATGACTTGGTGCCTCGTAACAGGGCATGACTTGGTGCCTCGTAACAGGGCATGACTTGGTGCCTCGTAATTGGGCTGACTTTGAGTGTACTTGGTGCCTTGTAACAGGGCATGACTTCAGTCGTGCCGAAAAATCCAATAAAATGAATGGGCTTTAGCCCCTGAGGAATGCTCTTCGGACGATGCCTCCAAATAAAGAGCCTGTTTCCGCAACCAATCAACCGAACTTTTAAGGAAACGCTTTTAGCGGTCAAGTCGCTCAGCGACACTCTTGGCCTGGGTGAATAACAGCAGATAATCCGGCCCTCCAGCCTTAGAGTCCGTTCCGCTCATGTTGAAGCCGCCGAATGGATGTGCGCCCACCATCGCCCCGGTGCACTTGCGATTGAAATAGAGGTTGCCGACATGATATTCCCGGCGCGCCGTGTCCAGTGCTTCGCGATCGTGGGTATACACAGCTCCGGTCAACCCATATTCCGTGTTGTTCGCAACGTCGAGGCCTTCTTTAAAGCTTTCAACCTTGATCACGGCCAGCACCGGTCCAAAAATTTCCTCTTGTGCAATAACAGCGTCGGGCGCAACGTCGACAATTACGGTTGGCTCAAGGAAGAAGCCGCCCTCCGCGCTTTCCACGGCGTGGCCACCCACGAGCAGGCGACCTTCCTTTTTGCCTGTATCGATGTAACCCAGCATCGTCTCCAAGGCTGCCTTGTTCACGACCGGACCCATGTTGGGGTTGGTCGTGGGATCGCCGACAGTGAGTTGCGCCACTCGTTCCCGCACCCGCTCAACAAAAACGTCGTAAATCGGGGCTTCGACAATTGCCCGGGAGCACGCCGAGCATTTCTGTCCGCTGAAACCGAAGGCGGAAGCGACTACGCCCTCCACCGCCGCATCGAGGTCTGCATCCTTGCAGACTAATATTGAGTCTTTGCCGCCCATTTCGAGAATGGTGCGCTTGATCCAGATTTGTCCCGACTGCGTGCGCGCTGCACGCTCGTGAATCTCTAGTCCCACCGACTTTGATCCAGTGAAAGCGATGAAGCGAGTCTTGGGATGTTCAACGATCGCATTGCCGAATGTGGCGCCCGATCCGGGACAGAAATTGACCACTCCCCCGGGA
Source organism: Acidobacteriaceae bacterium (assembly GCA_025350325.1). GTDB lineage: Bacteria > Acidobacteriota > Terriglobia > Terriglobales > Acidobacteriaceae > Telmatobacter. The sequence continues at coordinate 3,009 of JANXYB010000158.1, read as the reverse complement.
AGCCCGACCTCTTCCAAAACCTCAACGAATTTTGCGGCAATCGTCGGAGAATCACTGGAAGGCTTCAAAACCACGGTATTTCCGGCCACGATCGCGGCTGCAGTCATCCCTGCCATGATGGCGAAAGGGAAATTCCACGGCGAAATCACCGCGCCCACCCCTAACGGGATGTAAAGAAGCTGATTGCGCTCCCCCGGGTATTGAATCGGGGTTTCAGACTTTGCAAGCCGAAGCGCTTCCCGGGCGTAAAACTCGAGAAAATCGATCGTTTCGGCCACATCTGCGTCCGCTTCGGCCCAGTTCTTGCCGACTTCATAAGTGAGCCACGCGCAGAACTCAAACTTGCGCTCGCGGATAACTTCGGCTGCGGCTAGCAGTAGTGAGACGCGCGTTTCAACCGTCGTCCTGCTCCAAACCTCAAAGGCTGCGAGCGCTGCTTGCATCGCCTGTTCAGCATGCTCCGCGCCTGCTTTTTGAAAGACGCCTACTACCTGCGCCGGGCGCGCCGGGTTGAGCGAGCGGATCTTACTCTCGGTCTTCAATCGATGGCCGCCAATAATCAAGTCGTACTCTTGACCCAATTGGCCTGAGATAAGTTCAAGTGCGCTCTGCATTTTACGGGAGTTTTCGGACGCCTTGAAGTCGACGAACGGTTCGTTGACAAACGCGCCTTTTGGCGAACGCAGTTGAATAGCGGTAGGGAGGGTCACAGTAGCCATAACGCAATCGATTGTAGTCGTGCCTCAAGCGAATTGCCACGCCCAAGCACGACGCGAAAGCACCTCGCGGACTTTCTTAACGATATTCGTCAAAGAGAGAAACTAATGCAGCGAGGAGGGGTTGAGACTTAACGGCCCTCGTCAGCGCGCAAATGGCCGCAGAGGTCTGACAGCCATCGCTCGACCGCCCCACGGAGATTAACCCCACGGTCTCGCATTGACTGAGAATACGCGAAGGCCCTTAGCAGATCAGCGCGGATCCGGCACGTCAGGTACGTTTTCAAAGTAACTTGTGAGGAATGATGGAATTCCGAAGCGGCTTGCGCGCCACGTACTGTTTGTTGTTCTCTCGTCACCACTTCCAATCAAGTCTTTCCGGCGAACACGGTAGTGCCTTCGCCGGAGTGAAGCCGCGAAACGCCAGTCGCACACTGTGCACCGCCATCGCGCTAATGGCGTTGCCTCTAGCCGCCGCCAGGCTCGGTGCCCAGCAAGGTGTATACGCCCAACAATCCCCAAGTTCCCAAGAACCATTGGATAATGGCTATGGCGGGCGGTACGCCCGGAGCCAACAATACGGCGATCAACAGCCGCAATACACACAGCAGCCGCAATACGCGCAACAGCCCTCTACGCCGCCCCAGGCTGCCCAGCCGCAATACGCTGCCCCTCAAGATTATCCTCAGGACAATTATGCGCAGCAGGCCAACGTCGATCCAACAGAGAACGTGTCACAGCCCGGCTACCAACCGGGCGAGGCTCTTGGTGAACGGGCTCTCAATGCTCAACAGCTTGAGCAAATCGTAGCCCCAATCGCGCTCTATCCCGACAGCCTCGTTGCCCAGGTACTGGCCGCCTCGACCTACCCCGCAGAGGTGGCCGCCGCCGATCAGTGGGTTCGTTCTCAGCAGGGTGCATCGCCCCAGCAGATCGCTGCGGGAGCCAATGCACAGTCGGCTTGGGACCCCAGCGTCAAAGCGTTGACCGCCTTTCCCCAGGTGCTGGCGGAAATGGATCGCAACCTGCAGTGGACCGCCGACCTGGGCAACGCCTACTACAACCAGCCGCAAGACGTAATGCAGACCATTCAGGTGATGCGCGATCGCGCCCAAGCGGCTGGAAACCTGCAGAGCACGCCGCAAGAGCAGGTCACTGTCGACCAGGGAAACATCGAGTTGGCTCCGCCGTCCCCGCAGGTTGTTTACGTGCCGACGTATAACCCATGGGGGGTGTACGGTCAGCCCATTGCGCCCTATCCCGGCTTTACTTTGCTCGACGCCATCGGGGCGACCGTCGAATCGTTGATTGGGCCGCCCATTCAATTTGGTTTGGGAATAGCCATGACAGCCTTCAACGAAATGCCGTTCGGGTTGATCGGCTGGGGTCTCGATTGGTTCGCGCACGATGTCCTATTCGATCACGGCGCATACTGCTCCCGCAGTTCCGAGGTGCACGATTGGGGATTCGCGCATGGTGGTCCACGAGCGTTTGGCGGCCGGGGCGAGCTGGCCCGTACCGGCTTCAACAGGTACGGCGACAACGGCCGCTCAAATGGTGCAGGGTATCCCCGCCCGCGTCCAGAGATGGGGCGCAATCAGGGTCAGGCCTTCGGCAGGCAATCAGGGAACGGCCGGACAGGGCACCAGAGTCTTAACCGCGGCTATGCGCAAGGCAACAATTTCGGGCGCTCCGGGCCTTACCAACAGGCTTACAATCGAATGCCGCAAGCCATCGGACGGCCGCAGCAGTACGGCGGTAGCCAGGCTTTCGCATCACATCCGCCAGCGTACGCGGGGGGAAATCGGCAGTTTGGCCGTCAGGGGTATGGGTCCAACTACGGTGCAGCAGCAGGCTCCAATTACAGCAACCGCCAGTATGGCAGTTATGGTGCCCGATCTGGCATGACGAACGGCGGCACGGCCGAGATTTACCGCTCGCCGGGGTTGAATTATGGCGGCTCCTTCAACCAACGTCAGTCAAACGGGTTCGGTAATTCATACCGGGCCCAAAACAACTCGAGCGGCTTTCACCTGTTCGGCCATAGCGGTGGATCGCCAAATTCCGGAAGCAACCGTGGCTCGGGTGGTTACAGTTTCAGCGGGCGTTCTTCAGGGGGCTTCGGGGGCATGAAGGCGCCCAAAGCCGACCATTTCGGTGGCAGCGGCAATCACTTCGGTGGAGGCGGTGGCGGCCACTTCGGCGGCGGCCGTTCAAGCGGCGGTCATTCCAGTGGCGGGGGCCATTCCGGCGGCGGGCACGACAAACACCGCTAGATGCATATGTTTCCGCT